>JAYUFF010000751.1:0-11310 GCA_043738825.1 Schlesneria sp. | reverse complement strand
GTGGGCACTGCCCACCATTCCACCATCGTTTGTGGTGGGCAGTGCCCACCCTACATTTTTTGTGCAAAGCCGCTGACGCCGCCCGGCTCACCAAGAATGTCTCATCGACGACCGAGAAGTAGGAGGAAGGCCGATGACTCCGTTCGCCTCGTGGTTGGTGCTGCTCGTCGTGAGCCTGCCGACTGTTGGTGTTCTCTCGGCTGTCGTACTCATCGCGCGGCGCGAGGATCGCGGTGAGACGGCGACGGCGTGCGTACGATTCGGGGTGCTGAGCAGCTTTGTCGCCGCGCTGCTACTCGTCGCAGTGCTTGGAAGCGAGTTCGGTTCAACACTCGACGCGGCTGAGTGGCGCATGGGGACTTCGTTGGCGCTGTCGGGACCGAGGCCGCTGCGAATCGAATGGACCTGGCACGCGGATGTTCTGGCCGCCGGTTGGTCCGCTGCGTTGAGCGGCCTCGCGTGGCTGACGATCTCCTCGGCGCGACGAGACGAACGAGGAACGCCGCGCGTCTCGTTGACCGTGACGGCCGGGTTGCTGCACGTCGCGGTCGTTGCTCTCGTGTTGTCGGTCAGTCTCGTGCAGATGCTATTCTGCTGGGGAGCGGTCTCAGTGGCGACGTGGTTGATGGTGGGCTGGGTCTCGAACACCGACGCGGCTTCGCACGCGATTCGGCGGACGATGCTGACCGGACTCGCCACCGAGGGTCTGCTCGTGCTGGCCGTGTTGTTGATGAGCGTGACCTGCGGCACGTTCGTGATCGACGACGTGTTGTCGGTCGAGGGCCTGGCTAAGCTGGGTCAGCGCAGCCCGGCGTTGCCAGGTTTTATCGGGTGCCTGCTGGTGCTGAGCGTGCTCGGACGGAGCGGCTTGTTTCCGTGTTTCGGCTGGCATCACGGAGCCGCCGCGTGGGACCGGCCCGTCTGGACGATGACCTATCTCGTCGGCTACGTGCCGTCGGCGGTGTGGCTGCTGTTTCGCTTTCAACCGCTCGTAGCTTCGTCTGATGTCTCGCTCACGATGCTCGGCGGATTGAGTACGCTGGGGGCGATCCTCGGTGCGTTCGTCGCCTGCGGTCAGGCCGAGCCGCGCAGTGCGAGGGCCTTCCTCGTCACCGCACAGGTCGGCGTTGTGTTCGCCGCGCTGAGCAGCGGCTTGTTCGACGCGGAGACTCGGCGCGCGGGGTGGCTCGGCGCGACAGAGGCCGCGCCGCGCGCGGGCGATGTCGGGCGCGTCCTGCTCGGCCAACTCGCGGTGATCGTCGGAGCCTTTGTCGTTCAGCGGTCGTCTCGCGCGACGAGTCCATCCGCTGCGCGAGAGGCTTGGTATCAACCGCTCGCTCAACTCAGTCGGCAGCGGTTGTACATCGACGAGGTGACGCAGATCGTGGTCGCAGGGCCGCTGCGAATCTGGATGCAGTTGGCTCAGTTCGTCGAGCGGCTCGTGTCGGACGGCCTCTTCCCCGCGCTGGCAGTTCGTCTGCCCGGCTGGTTTGGGCGACAGATCGAAGCGCTGCAAATCGGCCGCGTCGAGTTCGATCTCATGGCCACACTGCTCGGCGTGGCCACGGTCTTGCTGACACTGATCCTGGTGACGTGAGCGACATGTAATTAGCCAAGTCGGTGTAGGGTGTCTGAAAGGTCGAGGTGGTCCAACGGTGAAAAGCCGTCGTGTTCCGCAGCCCTCCCAATTCCGGTCGTGCTAGTTGTAACGGCGGAATTGTTAATTTTTCATTTGCAGGCGAGACCGGAATCATCGGTGCGTGTGAGGCTCACCGATACTCCCCGCAGACAGGGATGTTCACGGGGAAGAGAAGAATGCCTACGGAAATCCGACTCTCCCCTTTTGTCAGGACCGGTTTCCGAGCTCCATCCACGGAGCCGGAAGACGAATAGCTGGTCGCCAGCGATGTCTGTTGCGGCGCGGCGCCATATTCAAGGAGGAAAACTGCCATGGAATCGACGGATCAGATCTCGCATTCGGTCGCCCGCGCGGCACGGCCCACATCGGCCGAAACTTCTCGTCGCTTGGCACATCGTGTCGGATTGTTCGCCGCGTTGTTCGTGTGTTGGATGGCGAGCGGTTTGAACGTCGCGCAGGCGGCCAACCCGGACGACGAGTTTGCCGCAATCAAGGCGCGGCTCGAATCGCTGGAACGGGAAAATGCTGAATTGCGGGCCGTCATCACCAACCCGAACAAACTCTTGACTCAAGTCAGTCCCGTGAGCGTTCTGGCTGGCGAAGACGACGGTCGCGTACGTAGCATCGTCCAGCAGTACATGGCCGACCAGAAGTCGGCAGAGAAGGCGGCAGACGAGGCCAAGAAGAAAGCGGCGGACGAGGCGGGACACGAAGTCGGCAGCGACCTCACCATGACGGCGAAGTGGAACAACGGTCTCGAACTATCGACCAAGAACAAGGACTTCCGCATCCACATCGGTGGTCGCACGCAGTACGACGGCGGCGCTTTCTGGGCTCCTCAGACGGTTCAGGACAACATCAACAATCCGTACCAGAACGGCAACGATTTCCGACGCGCCCGTCTGCGAATCGACGGCACGATGTATGAACAGCAGGAATTCGCCGTCGAATACGACTTTGTGAACTCCAACAAATTCGTCACTAAATCCGGGGCGGCAGACACGACCGGCATCCTCGACGTGACCGCGTTCACGGACGTTTGGTGGCAACTCAAGGAAGTTCCGGTCGTCGGCAACATCCGGATCGGGAACCAGAAGGAAGCGATCGGCTTCGAGCACATGGTCAGCAGCCGCTACCTGCCGTTCATGGAGCGGTCTTACAACCAGGACTCATTCTACGGTGGGTCGTTCAACGGCTTCACGCCGGGGATTGCGATCTTCGACAGCTACGGCGAGGACACGGGTACGTGGAACATCGGCATCTACAAGCCGACCAACAACGTGTTTGCTTACAACGCTCACACCGGTGACTACGCGGTGACCGGTCGTGTGACGAAGCTCCTATGGAACGAGGCCGAGGGGGCAGACCTGCTGCATATCGGCCTGGGTGCCCGGCAGTACACGTCCGTGGGCGATACGGTGCAATTCCGTACTCGCGATGCGATCCGTACTGGAGTCTCGCAAGTTTGGTCATCCCCGGCCGACACCGGTACGCTGTTCGCCAACGACGGGCAGTTCCTCGCCCCGGAAATTGCGGCCGTTCGCGGTCCTTGGACGTTCCAGGCTGAATACCTTGGAAACTGGACGTACGATGTTCAGACGACAAAGGGCGGTCCCGTGACCGATCAGGTCTTCTATCAGGGTGGCTACGTCCAAGCCTTTTACTTCCTGACCGGCGAGCACGACAATTACAGCAAGGAACGCGGTGCCTTCGACCGTGTGAAGCCGCGCGAAAACTTCTTTCTCATGCGATCCGAAGGCGGCACGGTTTCAGGCTGGGGAGCGTGGCAGATCGGTGCCCGGTACAACTATCTCAACCTGAACAGTCACGGCATCAACGGCGGCGAATTGAACAACTACACGCTCGGCCTGAACTGGTTCTGGAACCCGAACATGAAGGTCCAGTTCAACTACATGGCGACGGATCGCAATGCGTTCAGTGCCAAAGGGGGGGGTGCCGCATTGGCTCCTGGCGTGGGTGATGGTTGGATCCAAGGCATTGGGATCCGGTTCGCCCATGACTTCTAAGCCGATCGGTCAATGATCCAGCGATTCAACGGAAGGAAGCCGTTTCACAAATTGCCAGCCGGGGCCGTGCGACCCCGACTGCTTTCCCAACCTTGAGCACAGGCCCCTCTCTCCAAGGGGAGGCGGACGTTTGATTCATCAACACTCAGCGGCCACTCCCACGCGGCCGTGACAACTGAAAGGACTCAATCCATGCGAACGAATCTCTGGACAGTGCTCGCGGTGATCGCGATCACCGGCATGGCCGTGGCAGCCGTCGCGCAGGAGCCGTGCATCCCCGCAGGTGCTCCCGCTGGCTGCAACTCCAACGGAGTCTGTGCGCCGGGCCCTTGTTGCAGGATGGTCACCGAAATGGTGCCCGTGAAGAAGATCGTGTACTCCACCAAGTGTGTGCCTGTCTGCGAGCTGCATCCCGGCAGCCACTGCGGCCACGGTGGTGGCTGCTGCGACAGCGGCTGTGGTCCCACCTGCAAGCTGCACTACAAGAACGTGCTGATCAAGAAGGAGATCGTGGTCGGGCACAAGTGCGTGACGAAGTGCGTCGTGCAATAGTCACCCGAGGGACACCGACCAACTCAGCCCGTCACTGTCGGGCGTTTTGACCGAGCCAGCGGTGGCATCGCGCGAGCGTGCGATGCCACCGCGTTTGCATTTTGAGATCGGCCCTTCAATCACAACTGAGTCAAAAGCTGTGGTTGGGATGGCACACATGGTCCTTGATCCAGCGGATCATGCCGCAGACTATGACACTATTGGACTTTGGGCGAAACGCGGGGCTATACTTCCGCCGGTTGACACTGCCGCGCCCCGTCTTTTTTCCGCCGAATTGCCCCGCCTCAGCCGTCTTGGCCCGTCGTCCAAAGGTCGTCTCATGCACGTCTCCGTCACCTGCGCTGGCTGCGGTCAGTCCTTTCGCGTCGATGCGAAATTCGCGGGACGGCGAGGCAAGTGCCCCAATCCTGACTGCCGTCAGGTCTACACCGTTCCACAGTCTGCGACCTCTGATGAAGACGATTGGAAACTGAGCGAGCCGGCCGCCGAAGCCGATTCCGGCGCGGGGTCACGCGGACAAAAACGCGGCAAAGCGAACAGCATGTCGTGGGGTAAACCGACCAAGCAGAAGGGCCAAACGAAGACTCGGGCCGCGTGGTGGAGTCGGCTCGACCGGCCTTCGTTCTTGGTCGGCGCGGGAGTGGCCGGCGCGATCGCGCTGTTGTTGCTCGCCGTCTTGCCGCTGATGTCCGGCAAACGAACCGGGCACAGTGTTGCGGCCGAGTCGTCGAAGGCGAGTTACTCGTCCGACGTGTTGCCTCTCGTCAAGAAGTACTGCGGCGAGTGTCACGGCGGCGACATGCCCGAGGCGGGGATCTCGTTCGCCAAGTACAAGGATGAGGCGGCGTTGCTCAAGGATCGCAAGACGTGGGAACGCTGCTTTGAAATGATTTCGCAGGGGGCGATGCCGCCCGCCGACAGTCCGCAGCCGACGGCCGAGGAGAAAGCCAAGCTGGTCGATTACCTCGAAGGGGCGTTGTTTCGCATCGACTGCACGAAGGTCTCGGACCCCGGTCGCGTGACGATCCGTCGGCTGAACCGCACGGAATACAACAACACGATCCGCGATCTGTTGGGAGTATCCGTCCGACCGGCGGACGACTTTCCGTCGGATGACGTGGGCTACGGCTTCGACAACATCGGCGATGTCCTCTCGCTCCCGCCGCTGCTGATGGAGAAGTACTTCGACGCGGCCGAGACCATCGCCTCCGAAGCGATCTCCGTGGTCGATCCGTCCAAGCCGACGGTGCGCGAGTTCACTCGCAATGAACTGCACCGCAGTGGGGTTGCTCATCCGCACGGTGACGATGCGGTGATCCTCGTCTCGGAAGGCGACTTTTCGTTGGAGATCGACGTTCCTCGCGCGGGAACTTTCGTGTTGAAGACCAAGGCGTCCGAAACGCCCGCCGGGCCGGAGCACGCCAAAATGGAATACCGTCTGGACGGCAAGCCGTTCCACAAGTTTGACGTGAGTACGACCGAACCGAAGGCGCTGCCGTGTGAGTTTCGCGTCGCGATTCCTCAGGGCAAGCACAAGCTGTCGGTCGCGTTCCTGAACGACTTTTATGACGACAAAGCCAAGGACAAGAAACTGCGGGATCGCAACCTGATCGTGCGCGACGTGCAGGTCGTCGGGCCGATCGAGTTCGATGCCAGCCAGTTGCCCGAGTCGCACAAACGGTTGCTTGCCGTGATGCCCGACAAGGACAAGAGTCCCGCTGTGGCGGCTCACGAGAATTTGCAGCCCTTCCTGCGGCGAGCCTTTCGCCGCCCGGTGAGCGATGCGGAACTGAGTCGCTTCGTCGAACTGGTCGATCACGCGGTGAAGCAGGGGGAACCGTTCGCGTTCGGAATGCGAGTGGCCGTGACGGCGGTCCTCGTCTCGCCTCACTTCTTGTTCCGCATCGAGACCGACAAAAGCCCGAACGATCCCGCCGACAAGCACTCGCTGAACGACTACGAACTGGCGTCGCGGCTGTCTTACTTTCTGTGGAGCAGTCTGCCCGATGACGATCTGCTGGCGAGAGCCGAGCAGGGCGATCTGCACACCGACGCGGTGCTTGATGAGCAGGTGCAACGGATGCTGAAGGATCCGAAGTCGCAGGCGCTGGTCGATAACTTTGCCGAGCAATGGTTGCAGCTTCGCATTCTGAACGAGATCACGCCCGACCCGAAGCGGTTCCCCGAGTTCACGCCCGAGCTGCGCGAAGACATGAAGCGCGAGACGCGACGATTCTTCGAGCACGTCATGCGCGAAGACCGTTCGATTCTGGAGTTCCTCGACGGATCGTACACGTTCGTCAACGAGCGGCTGGCCAAGCACTACGGCCTCGAAAATGTGAAAGGGTCCGAGTTCCAGCAGGTCAGTCTCGAAGGCAAGAACCGGGCGGGACTGCTGACTCAGGCGAGCATCCTCACGCTGACTTCCAATCCCGACCGGACCTCACCCGTCAAGCGAGGCAAGTGGGTCATGGAGGTGATTCTCGACCGACCGCCTCCGCCTCCACCCGCCAACGTCCCCGAACTGGAAGTGACCGCGACGGCACTGCCGAACAGCACGCTTCGCCAACAATTGGAGCTTCATCGGCAGAACGCCTCGTGTGCGTCGTGCCATCGCGTGATGGACCAACTTGGGTTCGGGATGGAGAACTTCGACGCGATCGGCCGCTGGCGCGAGACCGAAAACGGCAAGCCGCTTGACACCACGGGAGAACTTCCCGGCGGCGGCAATTTCAAGGGACCGGTCGAGCTGGCCGGTGTCCTGCGTCACAAACAGTGCGAATTTGGCGAATGCCTCGCGGAAAAAATGCTGACTTATGCTCTGGGACGAGGTTTAGAGTACTACGACCGCTGTGCGACGGATAAGATTGTCGCCTCCCTGAAGGAACGAAACTTCCGGTTCTCGGTGCTGGTCGCCGAGATCGCCAAGAGCGAGCCGTTTCGGATGCGGCGTGGGGAAGAAACCAAGTGAGAAATCCCAAGCACCAAACACCAAGAACCAAACAAACCCCAAAGGAAAAACTCCGAATCTCCAAACACGACGGATGAACTGCGCCGATCTTCGATAAGACAACGTGAAGACAACGTGTTCGCAGTTTGAGTCTTGAAGCTTTTGGATTTGAATCTCGTTTGGTTCTTGGAACTTGGGATTTCTCCGCCAGCGAGACGCACCTCGGCGTCCGTTTGACTGAGAGCGACAACGGTTGCTCGACCGAGGATGATTGACGATGGAAGCCGGTTGGCTTCGTCACTTCTCGCGGCAGGAGGCCGCACGTTTCAAGGAATTGCTGTGAACGATCAAGACTTGCCGGAAGACGGCGCGAACCCGATGGCAGCCGCTCTGGCCACCGGTGCCCTCGCCAACGCGACGGCCGACGAAGACGGAATGGCTCAGGACGACACGCCGGTTGCGGTGTGCGACGTTGTCATCGAGGACACCGAAGTGATCGACGACGAGTTCGCCACGGATGACGATCTCGAAGACGATGCGGAAGATGAGTTCGACGATGATGAAACCGCTGCGATGAAGATGAAGACCAAGATGGAACAGTTCTTCGCGGATGACACGTTGGAGGAGGAACTCCACGAATTGGACGTGTTGTCGCTCGAAGAGGCGGCGATCTACTTGAAGATCGAGTTCGGCGACCTGCGCCGGATGATCAAGGAGCAGGGCCTGCCCGGTCGGAAGATCGGAGACGAATGGCGATTCCTGCGCGGCGCGATCGCCGATTGGCTGCGTGCGCCGGCCAGCTCGACAACTTCGGCCGCTCAGCCCGAGAAGTCGGTTCGCTCAGAGCGGCCCGCCCGCGCCGAACGCCCCGCGTTTGAAGAACGCCCGCAGCGCGAAGAGCGCCCGCGAAGTCGCTTCCCCGACATCGAGGTCAATGTGAGCGAAGGCTATCCGCCACGCAGTCAGCCGCCTCGTCCGCGTCCTCAATTCCGCAGCCAGAATCAATTCGGTGGCGGTGGCGAAGCTGGAGGCTATCAGGGTGCAGGCAATCAGGGCGGGGCGGGACAGGGGAGTTATCCTCCTCCGCGCCGCGGTCGCTACGAAAACGATCAGCAACAACAGCCGCCACAGGGTGAGTATCAGCCGCCTCGCAAGCGACCACCGTTCCGTGAGAACCAGGGGGGCCAGACGGGCGGAAGCCGGTTTGGAGGTGCCCAAGGGGGCGCGGCCCAGGGTGGTGAGGGTCAAGAGGGCGGTCGCCGCTTCGTCGGTGGCCCCAAGAAGCCGAAGCGCGAGGCGCTGGGCAACCAACGTTTCAAAAGATTGGATCGTCGCCGATTCGGTAGCGATCAGGGTGAGTGATTTGACAGTGAGTGTCCCGGACGCTGCCAGCGTCCGGGACACTGTCCGTGCCGAGTGACGACACCGCATTTCAACCCGGTTTTTGAAACCACGACAACTAGCCCGACGCGCGAGCGAGGGCTTCGCGTGGATTAGATGTTCAGCCCTCGCTCGCGCGTCGGGCTAGTTTGGAAATGCGTTCTATTGAGAGGGCCGTGACATGAGCCAACGACTTCCACTTCATCGTCGCACGTTCTTGAAAGGCGTCGGCGCGACACTGGGTCTGCCGTTGTTGGAGGCCATGCTTCCGGCGAGCGGCTTCGCGGCGCAGTCGGCCGGAGCGCCGAAGCGGATGGCGTTCGTCTTCGTCCCGAACGGAGTCATTGTTCCCGACTGGACCGTGAAGGGAGAGGGAACCGACTGGCAACTGTCGCCGACACTCGAACCGCTCGCGAAGGTGAAGGATCGCGTCTGTGTGGTGGACGGTTTGATGCAGGACAACGCTCGTGCCAAAGGGGACGGGCCGGGCGATCACGCTCGTTCGTCGGCTGCGTTCCTCACGGGTGCTCACCCCGTGAAGACGAGCGGCGTCGATATCAAGGTGGGCCAGTCGGTCGATCAGGTCGCGGCTGAGAAGGCTGGAAAGCTGACCAAGTTGCCGTCAATCGAACTCGGCACGGAAGGGGGCCGCAACGCGGGGCAATGCGACTCGGGATACAGTTGCGCCTACTCGAACAACATCTCGTGGAAGTCGGCCACCACGCCGATGGCCAAGGAGATCAACCCACGTCTGGTCTTCGAGCGTCTGTTCGGCTCGACCGATGACCGCGAAGCGGCGAAGGGTCGCGCGAAGCGGGACGAGTACCGCAAGAGCATCCTCGACCTCGTGACCGACGACGCGAACAAGCTCAAGCGGCAACTCGGCCAGACCGATCGCCGCAAAGTGGACGAGTACTTCTCCAGCGTGCGCGAGATCGAGCAGCGGATCGAGCGGGCGAAGACCGACTCGTCCAGCCAGAAGATTCCCGACCTGACGCTGCCGCGCGGTGTGCCGAAGGAACTCGATGAACACATCGGGTTGATGTTCGAGCTGATGACTCTCGCCTTCCAGACCGACACGACGCGCGTGGCAACGTTCATGATGGCCAACGAAGGCAGCAACCGCAGCTATCCGATGGTCGGCGTCAACGACGGCCACCATCACCTCTCGCACCACCAGAACAAGCAGGACTGGATCGACCATCTGAAGAAGATCGACAAGTACCTCGTGGGGCATTTCGCCAAGTTTCTGGAGAAGCTGAACGGCATCTCCGAGGGGAACGGCACGCTGCTGGACAACTCGATGATCGTGTATGGCAGCGCGATCGCCGACGGCAACCGCCACAGTCACCACGACCTGCCGATCCTGCTGGCGGGGAAGGGTGGCGGCACGATCGCCTCGGGGCGGCATCTCGTCTATCCAAAGGAAACGCCGCTCAACAACCTGTTCCTGTCGATGCTCGACCGGATGGACGCGGGTGTCGATTCGCTCGGCGACAGCACCGGGCGGTTGAAGGGTTTGGAGGGATGAAGACTGTTCTTCAGCCCGCAGGGCGACAGAGCGTAGCCCACGGCGTTAGCCGTGGGGTCAGACGCAACAGGTTCCGACAGCCCGGAGGGCGACACTTCGATGAGTCTGGCGTTCCGACACGGAGTATGTCGCCCTCCAGGCTGAAGCAGGTACTCGCCCATCCATCCCACGGCTCACGCCGTGGGCTACCCTCTGTCGCCCTCCGGGCTGCGGAGCAAACCGTTCAGAAACCGCGATCTTGTTCTTGGACACGCTCATTGCTGAGCTTCGTGTTGCTCGCTCAGATCGCCTCTGCGGCTGAGACGCCAACCGGCGAGAAGGTCTTCCAGCAGAAGTGCGCCTCGTGTCACGGTGCCACGGGTGAGGGGACGAGCAAGAACTACCCGCAACCTTTGGTTGGCGACCTCTCGATTGGCGAGCTGACTCGGTACATCGAGAAGACGATGCCCGAGGACAAGCCGGGGACGTGCGTCGGTGAGGAGGCGGCTTGGGTCGCGGAGTTCATGCACGGCGCGTTCTACTCGCCGACGGCGCAGGCTCGGAACAAACCGGCTCGCATCGAACTGTCGCGTCTGACCGTCAGGCAGTACCGCAACGCGGTGGCCGACTTGATCAGCAGCTTTCGTCAGGACGCGAGACCCGACGGTCAGCAGGGTCTGCGCGGCGAGTACTTCAAGTCGCGAAGGCACAACGGCAAGGATCGGGCGATCGAACGGATCGACCCCGTTGTCGCCTTCAACTTCGAGGACAAAAGCCCTGACGCCGAGAAGATGGAACCGCACGAGTTCTCGATCCGCTGGGAGGGATCGGTGCAGGCACCCGAGACGGGCGAATACGAGTTCATCGTGCGCACGGACCAGTCGATGCGGCTGTGGGTGAACGACCTCAACACGCCGCTGATCGATGCCTACGTGAAGTCGGGGAGCGGCACCGAATACTCGCAGTCGCTGTTCCTGCTGGGAGGCCGTGCATATTCGCTGAAGCTGGATTTTTCGAAGGCCAAGCAGGGCGTCGATGACAAGAAGGCGAAGGAGAAGCCCCCCGCGAAGGCGATGATCTCACTCGAATGGAAACGGGCGCATCGCGTGGCCGAAGTGATCCCGGCACGGAATCTCTCTCCCGGACGCTACTCCGAGACGTTTGTCGTCACCGCGCCGTTTCCGCCCGATGACCGCAGCATCGGATACGAACGCGGCACGACCATCTCGAAGGAGTGGGATCAGGCGACGAC
>JAYUFF010000750.1:0-1584 GCA_043738825.1 Schlesneria sp. | reverse complement strand
GTTGTCTTCGTAGCCACGTTCGCCAGAACGTGGGGGAGATGCTGAACTAACTCCACGCTCTGGCGAGCGTGGCTACCCCAAAATCAAGACCTGACAGGGCACTAGCTGCCTGTTGAAGAACGTAGGGTCTGCGTCCCGCTTGCCCGTCATCTGAGTTGGAAATCGGGCAAGCCAGCGGCAGACCCTACGTTTTTCAACGGACGGCTGGGTGTGGTCTCGGTGGATTGCGATGAGGACTCGATCGACATGGCCTCGCTGCGTTTGGAACTGCCGGTGTTGCAGAACTGGGACTGTCACAATTGTGGCGGTTGCTGCAAGCAGCATCAGATTGAGATCACCGACGCCGAGCGAGACCGCATCCTCGCGCAGGGCTGGACTCAGGCCGACGGCATCCCGGCGGGAAAGTCGGTCATCGAGAAGCTCAGCGGTTGGTTCGGTCGCCCGCGCTGGAGACTTGCCCATCAAGCTGATGGCGGGTGCGTGTTCCTCGATGAGAAGGGGCTGTGCCGGATTCATGCGAAGTTCGGTGAGGCGGCCAAGCCGCTCGCCTGCCGCATCTATCCGTATGCCTTTCATCCGGCGGGCAAGTCGGTCGCGGTCAGCCTGCGGTTCAGTTGCCCGTCGGTCGTGAAGAACGCCGGGCGAACGATGACGCAGCAGCAGGGCGAGATCCGGCGGCTGGCCGAAGCGGTCGTGCCGGAGAACGCGAAAGACTTGCCGCCGCCTGCGATCAATGCGCACGAACGGCTCGACTGGCGAGACTTCTCGCAGTGTGTCGAGGTGCTGGACCAGACGCTGGCCGTGTTGCAGACGCCGATCATCGTGAAGCTGCTCCGCGCGATCGTCTGGACGAGTCTCATCGGGCAATCGAAGTTCGACAAGCTGCGCGGCGACCGGCTGCGCGAGTTCCTCGATCTCATCCAGGAGGCGGCTCACGCGGAAGTGCCGTCATTGTCCGAGACGCCGGACGAACCGACGCCGCTCGGTCGGTTGTACTTTCGACTGCTCGTCGCACAGTACGCGCGAAAGGACACGGCGGCCGATCTGCAAGCCGGGTGGCTCGGCCGCTGGCGGTTGCTGCGCGCGATCTGGAAGTTCTCACGAGGCAAGGGCGATGCGCCGCCGTTGCAGTCCGTGTTTCGACCGGTCCCGTTCGCGACGCTCGAAGCGCCGTTCGGATCGCTCACACCCGAGCAGGATGAGATTCTGGCCCGCTACCTGCGCGTGAAGGTGCAGGGTCTGCACTTCTGCGGACCGGCCTACTACGACGTGCCGTTTGTCGAGGGTTTTCACAGCCTGGCGCTGGTCATCCCCGCGACGTTGTGGATCGCGCGCTGGTTGGCCGCCAGTTCCGGGCGGTCTCAGTGGACGACGGACGACGTGATTCAAGCTCTCACGATTGCCGACCATCATCACGGCTACTCGCCCGCGCTCGGACAGGGTGCCGCGCGGCGGCGAGTCCGCATGCTGACCGCTTCCGGCGACCTGTCGCGGTTGGTCGCGTGGTACGGCCGCTGACGAGAAGGCTTCTCAAAACCAGCCCGACGCGCGAGCGAGGGCTTCGCTTGGAATTGAAGCGAAGCC
>JAYUFF010000749.1:0-4267 GCA_043738825.1 Schlesneria sp. | reverse complement strand
TCGGCCGCGCGAAGCAGGCGTTGCAGGCGGTCTTGGAACTGCCGGTCGGTGGGACGGCGGTCGGCTCGGGAATCAACACGCATCCCGACTTTGCCCGCCGGACGTGTGAAGCCCTCGCCAAAGAGACGGGCCTCGGATTCATCGAGGCCGTCAATCACTTCGAGGGGAACGCGCAACGCGACGGGCTGGTCGAGTGCCACGGTCAGCTTCGCGTCATCGCGACGACGTTGTTCAACGTGGCGAACAACATCCGCTGGCTCGGCTCGGGTCCGCGCTGCGGCTTCTACGAAATCATGCTGCCCGACCGACAGCCCGGCAGTTCGATCATGCCCGGCAAGGTGAATCCGGTCATGTGCGAAAGCCTGATGCAGGTCGCGGCCCGAGTCATCGGCAACGACCAAACCGTCGCCTTCAGCGGCGCGACGGGAGGCCAGTTCCAACTGAACATCATGATGCCGATCATGGGCCACGCGACGCTGGAATCAATTGCGCTGCTAGCTCAGGGAACGACCGCCTTCATCGACCTGTGTGCCCTCGACATGGAGGCGAACAAGGAGGCGTGCGAGGCCAGCGTCGAGCAGAGTCTCGCGATGGTGACGAGCCTCAACCCCTTCATCGGCTACGAAAAGGCGGCCGCTCTCGCCAAGGAAGCCTTCAAGTCGGGCAAGACCATCCGCCAGTTGTGCCTCGACCAAAACATCCTGCCCGAGGACCAACTGACCAAGGCCCTCGACCCGTGGAGCATGACCGAGCCGCACGGGTGAAACATCAAAGAACCAAATCTCAAGAACCAAGAACCAAACAAATCTCAAACCTCAAAACCCAATGTCTGAAAGGAAGAACGACACGGCGGGCACCGACATCTCGGACGTTGGTGTCCGGATCGGCCTCACGTTTGAAGCTTTGGGATTTGGAGTTTGAAATTCGTTTGGTTCTTGGTTCTTGAGATTTGGGATTTCTTTGGCCGTTACGCCTTCCGAATTTTCTCTCGTCCCTCGGTGACGTTCTTCGTCGCGTTGCGGGTGTCCAGCACGAGGCGGCTGTGTTTCACGATGAAGTCGTGGTCGTAGGCCGAGTGATCCGTCGAGATCAGCACGCAGTCTTGCGCCGCGAGATACTCGGGGGTCAGTTCTTGGCTCTGCATCGCCGGCAGGTCCGGGTAGTGGCGCATCTTCGGGAGCGATGGGACGTGCGGATCGTTGTAGGTCAGCACGGCTCCACGCTTCAGCAGCAGCTTCATCAGTTCAAACGACGGACTCTCGCGGGGATCGTCCACGTCCTTCTTGTAGGCCGCGCCGAGGATGCAGATCTTGCTTCCTTTGATCGGCTTGCTCGCGTCGTTCAGGTAGTCCGCCAACCGCTCGATGACATAGTGCGGCATGTGAGTGTTGATCTCACCCGCCAGTTCGATGAACCGCGTCTGCTCGCCGTGCTTGCGGGCCAGCCAGGTCAGATAGAACGGGTCGATCGGGATGCAGTGTCCGCCGAGGCCCGGGCCGGGATAGAAGGCTTGGAATCCGAACGGCTTCGTTTTCGCCGCATCGATCACTTCCCAGACATCGATCCCCATTTTGTCGTAGAGCATCTTGAGCTCGTTGACCATCGCGATGTTGACCGCGCGATAAGTGTTCTCCAAGATTTTAGCCGCTTCGGCGATCTCCATGCTCGACACGCGAATCGCCTTCACGACCGCCTGCCCGTACATCGACATCGCCAGGTCGCCGCTCACTGGATCGTAACCGCCAACCAGCTTGGGAATCGTGGCCGCTTCAAAGTTGGGGTTGCCGGGATCTTCCCGTTCGGGACTGAAGGCGAGGAAGTAATCGACGCCCGCCGTCAGCCCGGTGGCATTCAGCACGGGCAGGACGTTCACGCGAGTCGTCGTCGGATGCGTGGTGCTTTCGAGGACAACAAGCTGCCCCTTGCGAAGCGTCTTGGCGATCGAGTGGGCGGTCCCCTCAATGTAGCTCAGGTCGGGATCGCGACTCTCGTTCAAGGGCGTCGGCACGCAGATGATGATGCAGTCGGCCTCGCCCAGCCGCCCCATGTCGGAGGTCGGCTCGAAGCGGTCCTCGCGGATCAGCTTGGCGATCGCGGCGCTGTCGATGTGCTTGATGTAGCTCTGCCCGGCCTTGAGCTTGTCGACTTTGGTCTGATCGACATCGAAGCCCATCGTTTTGAAACCGGCTTTGACGAACGCCCGAATCAAGGGCAGTCCCACATAGCCCAACCCAACCACGCCAATGAGGGCTTTTTGGCTGGCAATCTTCTCACTCAGTCCGTGAGTCGTCATCGTCGCTCCATCGTCAAAAAAGTGGAAGGAACCGGCGACGCCACTGCGTCACCGAATCAGCCGGGAGTTTTACAGATTCTTTGGGGTTTGATGAAGGGCGACTTTGGTTTCGGTTGTCAGGCGCATCGTCCGGTTGGTTCGCGACTTCTTGTCGCCCTGCTCGCAGTTTTGAAGCAGTCGCTGACGCACACGGTTGAAGCAAAGTCGGACCCCCGATTTCCGACGCGGGTTTCACCCGCAAGCCAACCCGACGCAATCGCGTCACGTCGCAAAGACACGCCTAGTGCTGCGTCAAAGCTAAGAAGTGGGGTTGTCTTCGTAGCCACGTTCGCCAGAACGTGGGGGAGATGCTGAATAACTCACGCTCTGGCGAGCGTGGCTACCCCAAAATCAAGACCTGACAGGGCACTAGCAACCGACTCAGGATTCGACTTCCTAGACGTTGCGATCCTTTGCGTCTCCGCGCCTTTGCATCACTCGTCTCGGCGAACGAAGAACCTGGAACACTGATCGATGCTGATCTTCACTGATTGGGATGAGTGAATTTTGGGGATGAGTGAAGTTCAGCGAGCATCCGTGTTCTGTCTGTCTGATGTCTTTCGCCATTCAATTTGGTTGCGACCGAGAGACGGCTTCGTATCACCGCAGGAGACCGATCTCAACACGGAACACCATCGAAGCGTCTGAGAGTGGCAGTCGTCACAGTCTCGGCTCGGCACCCAGTGTGCCGTGGAGTTCTTCCAGGTACTCGGGACGGCGGAGGTGGTCGAGTTCGGACGTGACGATTTGCTGGCGGTGGCGGACGGCTGCCTGGACGGACGGGTCGGCGTTGTGGCGTTCCTTGAGGTGTGCGTCGAGATAGTCTCGATGTCGTTCCCACAGGGCGATGTCTCGCGTCTGTTTGGTGATCAGGCGTTCGCGATACCAGTCGCTGGCGAGCAGGGCGTCTCGCGTGAAGAGGCGTCTGACTGCGGGATCGCGTTCGGTTTTTCCCTCGTGATGACCGTGAGCCATGATCGTCAGCAGCACCTTCAGCGGCGGACAGGCTTTCTCGATCGAGCCGTCGTCGAAGTACTGTTGGGCCGAACGCTGCTGAGCTTCGACGATGTACTTCACTCCGTCCGCGAACGAGTCCAAGTCCTGAGTTTCCGGTTGCAGGATCGACTTGTCGAAGACCTTGTCGGGGTTGTCGAAGACTCGACCAAAGTAGCGGCGGATGAAGCGGTCGGTAATGCGATAGCCGAGACGACTGGCGGGAATCTTTTCTCCGCCGTGAGTGAAGTCTTCGATCTTTTCGAGCAGCCGCTCGCGAATGAGAAATTCCGGATCGCGTTCGTCGGGGGACATGCGGCTCCAGACTTCGGGGATGAGCAGGCTGATGTCGTGATCGAACCGCGCGTTCGGGCCGATGTAGCCCGCCGCCGTCGAGTAGCCCGGCAGGTTGGTCAGAATCATCGAGACCAGCGCCGTGTTGATGTCGGCCGTGGGGATGACGGCGTTGAACGGACCCTTGGTCAACGCACCCTCGCTCCCCGCGCCGGTCGTCGAGGGACTCTTGCCCGTCAGTGAGCAGATGTAATCCATGAACAGTTCGGGCAGTTCCTGGTAATGGATCGGGTTGTAAACGGCCAGACTGCGAATGCCCTTGGCTTTCTCGGGTGGATTGTTGCGGCGACCCGACAGCACGGCATTGACCGGCAGATGGACGGGTTGATGAGCGGGGATCTTGCGCCAGAAGCGGGTTCCCATCTCGGCGACGTAGCGATCCATTGGCTTCACGATGTCGGGTCGGTCTTGCAGGTAGCGTGGGTTCTTGGACGGAACGCCACCGACGCGACGCGGGTTGTCGGAGCAGACGATGAAGCCGCTCTCACTTTCGAGGACCGATTCGAGCAACCGCTTCATCGGCGGCGTGAAGGCGTCGAAATCGACGACCTTGTTCATCATGTCCTCGACATCCGCGCGCGTCAGCGG
>JAYUFF010000748.1:0-11330 GCA_043738825.1 Schlesneria sp. | reverse complement strand
TGGCCGCAACCACCAAAGTCTACTCACAAGGGGGCTCCCTTTACTTGATCAGTTTGATCTGATCCAAACTCCAAAAACATGGCAAAAGTCGAGCTTAGAGGCTGTCCGAGAACTGGACTTGCCGCAACAGATGTCGAAGAATTGGCTTGAGTGTCACGGTCACGGCATTGCGTGGCCGTGTCTTCGCGACAACCACAGCACGGCCACGCACAGCCGTGACCGTGGCACCCCGAAAACAAGCCGTTTCTTTCGGAGAGCCTCTGAATGAGACCACGCCTGTGGAGTTGAAACAAGGTTTCCGATGGATGACATGCAGATGTCACGCGGAAGTCGCAACGCGATGCCATCAAACTTGTGAGTGTCGGCGACAGGCAAGATCACAATTCTCCAAACGACAACCACTGGCCTCGAAGGCTCGGACGATTTCGCAAGAGGGCACCATCCCACGAGCCGAATCAGTTCCGGAGTTACCTCGCTGATTCATCGTACTGGTTGTATCTCGTGCATCCCGCCGCGTCGTAACAGTCGCGTCGTCGAATGAGATGCAAGGCGAGACGGTCTGTCAGCTTTGAGACCTGCGGAGACTGGCATCCATGACCACTTCACCTTGACACTGTTCGGTATCTGCCGCCACCATGCGGCAGAGAATTGGTATCACCCAATTTGTGATGTGGTCCCTGTTCGAGTGGGCCGCCGATGACTTCGACTGTTGCTTCCCAACGCCGTCCCTGCACTGGACTGCATTGAGTGCAAGCTACGGCTTGGCATGGGCCGCCCCCGGACGTGTTGCAAGTGAGGGCACGATGGACTCGAAGTCAACCGCAATCATCCGCAACACAATGGTCAGGAGCTGAGCAATGTCTCAATGGCGAAGACCGAGCTGGTTGGCAATCGTTCTGTGCGGATTGTGCTTGGTCGCGTTCACAGGGTTGGCATCGTGGGCGTATCGGTGGCGGATCGCTCACGAAATCAAGCAATTGTCGGCGACCTGCGAAGTCGCCAGAAAAAGTGGTAACTGGGACCAACTCGAACATCTCGCCCAGCGGCTCAAAAAGATCGAGCCGACGAGCGGGCAACCGCTGCTGTATCTCGCTGAATCGTCCCAAATGAAGGGGCACTTGGAACAAGCGGTCGCGTTTTTGGGACAGTTTCCGGAACACGATCTGCGAGCCCCCCAAGTCTTGGCCGAAAAGGCCAATCTGGAATGGGGAGAGTTGAACCGGCCGTTTGACGCGCTCCAAACCTGTGAAGCTTTGATCCACCTGCGCCCGACGACGACCTACGCGCATGCGCGCATCATCTCGTTTTACACCATGACGCTGCAGCGTTCAAAAATGTTGATGTCGATCCGCCGCGCGATCAACCTACGCGCGGAACCACGCGAGGTTTATGCCTATGTGTTAATGGCCGATGCGCCCACCTTTGTGAACGGAGCCGCCATGAATGCACGATGGCAGTTGTCCGCCTCCGAATCTTCAGTGTTTGACATCGCGTTCGCAATTTTTACGGCAATCGGTCGACAGGAACAGGTCGATGAACAGTTGACTTCCACCAGAGAAGAAGCCGCCCAGAAGGCTCGGGCTGGCGTCGAAGAGTTGCACGCTCGATTTCCTCACAACAGCGCACTCCTTGGTTTCTTACTGAGTAAAAACATTGAGGAAGGCAATGTTGATCGGGTCGAAGAGTTGCTCAAACTGATTTCGTTTGAGACTGAGGATGACTATCTGCTCTGGATCTACCGGGGTTGGTTTCAAACGCTTCGACGAGAGCTGGACGCGGCCGAGGTTTCGTTTCGGCGTGCGCTGGAGTTGCACCCCTTGAGTTGGCAGGCCAGACATGAGTACGCGGTTCTGTTTCGCAAGAAGCAACGATTGGACCTAGCAGAGGAAATGGGCAATCTCGCCATGGAGGGGCGAGAGATCCGAAAGGAACTCCTTGCCCTACCGAATGCGCGGGAAATCCCAGACGAAACTCTCAAGAGAATCGCCAAATATGCTGACAAATGTGGGGATACCGACCTTGCGGCGGCCCTTCACAGACGACTGACTCCGGCTCAACCGCCATGACGACCACTGTCAGACGGCACAGGGCGATCACCTGGGTTGGTCCGTTGAGTCGATGGATGATCGTGTTTCAAGCGGGAAGAAGTCGCTTCCGAGAACTCCCAACCTAAGCTCTTTTGGCATCGGAGACCTCCGTTATCCAAAGAAATCGCGGATTTCACTTGTTAGAACTTGACGTAACACAACGGAGCGGTACGCTTTGAAACTGCGTTTCTGCGTCGTTACATTTCCTGTCGTTTGTTTCTTGAAATTGAGGTCACGTATGCGGTGGATTGCAAGCACACTGTTGGTCAGTTTCGTCCTCGGGTGTGGGGCCAGTGGCCAAGCGAAGTACCCGGTCACAGGGAAAGTTTCTCTTGATGGCCAGCCACTGGCCGGAGTGAGTGTGACATTTTCTCCGAGTGACCGTAAGTTGCCGACATCCGGCGGAAAAACCGATGCTCAGGGCGTGTACACGCTTTCGACCACCCAAGGTGATAAGGGGGCGGTTGTGGGAAAACACATGGTCATTCTTTCGGGTGGGGCTTCGGCGACCGCGCAAAAGCCCGAGGATCAATACAAAACGGCCAGTACAACATCGGGAGGGGGGGGCGGAAGTCCGGCCCCGGAAACTCCCAAGAGCCCAATCCCGGAAAAGTACTCCAATTCGGGAGTTGAAAAAGAAGTCACGGCCAAGTCCAACACCATTGATTTCGATTTGTCTTCCAAGTGAGAGTTAGCGGCATGTTGCCGTTTTGTTAGTTGTTTCATTGTTTTTGGAGAATGAACATGAAGAAGAACAAGTGGCGGTTTCCATTCTATCGACGCGCGTTCACCTTGATTGAGTTGCTCGTGGTGATCGCAATCATCGCCGTTTTGATCGCCCTCTTGCTGCCAGCGGTTCAGCAAGCGCGCGAAGCGGCACGCCGAACACAGTGCAAGAACAATCTCAAACAGTTGGGGTTGGCGATTCACAACTATGAAAGTACGTTCGGGCAGTTCCCACTGAACTACAACGATGGTTTTGGTGGCCCGGTCGATACAAACGGTAACCGACAAACCGGCAGTCAGGGTAATTGGTCGTGGATATTTCAATCGTTGCCGTACTTGGATCAGGCTCCCCTGTTCGGCAGTGTTGATGTCGTTTCCGCAAATAAGGCTGCTGGCGGTGGCAGTAACAGATGGACTAGCACGGGTAACGGGTCGGTCTCACCTGCGGACGCCCGCAAGAAAATCGTTAGGGGCTTGAATTGTCCGTCGAACGCTAGTGACCCCGTCCAAAGCAACCAGAATGCTGGGTACTTTGAAGGAAATGGTGGTGGTCCCCAGGCAGCAGTCACAGATTATGTGGGCAACATGGGCCATGCTTGGAGTGGGTGGAAGGACAACGGAAATGTTCCAGATTTCCCTGATCCGCCACTAAACCGCTTCAATAGGGGTAGTTTGCCTGGAACACCGTGGGTTGATGGTGACTGGGATGGAGATCAAACCCGACTTCAAGGTGTTTTTGGATATCGTATGGGTGCAAAGATCGGACAAATCACTGATGGCACATCCAATACGGTTATGGTGTTCGAGGACATGCACTGGAACGGTGGAAATGGCACAACTTTCGACTACGGAAGAACGAATGACAGTGCGTGGATTAGCCCCTTGGCTGCCATCAATACCATGCGTAACCCCATGAACAATCGAAATCAGGCGTGGTTGCAGGGTGCGGGTGACGTGCGTTGTCATGGTTGGAGCAGTTACCACGCTGGCGGAGCTCACGCAGCGATGTGCGATGGCACAGTTCGTTTCGTCAGCGAGAATGTGGCTCACGTGATTCGCTATGGAATTGCGTGTCGAAATGATGGTGCTTCCGTAGGCGATTTCTGATCGCTTGGGCGGACCTGTCGTGGGCCTCTAATTCGACTGTCTGACTTCGCGTAGGGTGGGCATTGCCCACCACAACCGGGTGCGGATTGGTGGACAATTGCCCACCCTACATCTGGACAACTCAGACAGTCGAACTAAGCGGGTATTTCAAATCAGGATCAAACTTCTCCGTAGGCACTTGCCTACGGAGATTTTTTTGGGAGTCTCTCGATGTCTGTTGCATCAGATGGACGCCTGAGTCTCTTGCTACTCGGACTCCTGCAACTGCAGTTCACAGGCTGCCAACCACAGTCGGTCACTCCGAACATTCCCACGAAAATCACGGACGCGGCACCACAGCACACCACACCACCCGTGGATAGTTCCACGGTTCGCACAGAAGTGGAACCCTCAGCCCTCAGGTCACCGCGATTTGTCAACGTGGCTGAATTGTCGGGGATCCGATTCGTCTACGAGAACGGTGCCAGCCCCAAAGCCCTGATGGTCGAAGCGACTGGCGGGGGTTGTGGCTGGTTGGATTTCGATCGTGATGGCTGGTTGGACATTCACTTCGCTCAGGGTGGCGTACCGGATGCCACCGATCCACGTTCTCGCCCGCCAGACCGGCTGTTCCGCAACGTCGATGGCAAGATGTTCGTGGACGTGACCGCACAATCTGGCATTGATGATCGAGAGTACGGCCAAGGGACTGCGGTTGGCGATTTCGATAACGACGGATTCGACGATTTACTGATCACCAATGTGGGGCAAAACCATTTCTATAAGAATCAGGGTGATGGAACGTTCGAGGACGCCACTGAATCTGCCCTGCTCACTTGGCTGGGCTGGAGTTCCAGTGTCGCGTGGGCGGATTTGGACCGCGACGGTGATCTTGATTTGTATGTTTGCCACTATGTCGATTATGACCCCTATCATCCGGTTCCATGCCTCAACAAGGAGGGCACCCCTTCGATCTGTCATCCTCGGAATGCTGAGCCAACCCCGGATGAGTGCTTCGAGAATTTGGGGGACGGCAGGTTTCGACCGGTCGCACGCGAGTGGGGGTTGTTTGGGCCGGGCAATCGTGCGCTCGGTGTCGCCGTCGCCGACTTTTCGGGTGACGGCTGGCCCGACATCTACGTGGCCAACGACACCACGGCGAATTTTCTCTTCATCAATCAACCGGGTCAGGGGTTCAAGGAATCCGCAGTCCTCCTGGGCGCGGCGGTCAGCATGACGGGGGCCGCACAAGCCAGCATGGGGATCGCCATCAACGATTATGACCGAGATGGACTTCTCGATATCTACCTCACACATTTCACCGGTGAGTGGAACACTCTTTATCGCAATCAAGGCCCCGAAGGTTTCCAAGATGTCAGTCCATTGAATGGGATGCGAGATCTCACTCTGCCCAAGCTGGGGTTTGGAACCGTCATGGAGGATTTCGATTCGGACGGCCGGATGGACGTATTCGTCACGAACGGTCATATCGACCCCAAACATTCCGATGGGGAGGGATATGAGATGTCACCTCAACTGTTGACGTACCATCGTGGCCGGTGGATCGATCGCAGTTCCACAGCGGGAGAATTTTTCCGTGGCAGGTATGTCGGACGTGGTGTCGCTGCGGGAGACTTCGATCGGGATGGTGACACCGACTTGGCGGTCGGTCATCAAAACTCGCCTGCCGCCATTCTCCGCAACGATTCCGACTCGGGCCATTGGTTGCGATTGAGATTCGTCTGTGCGAGAAGTAACCGGAACGGTGTTGGAACCCGAGTTGTTGTTCGTCAGGATGATCAACGATTGGTAGGTGAGTTGGTGGGAGGAGCCAGCTATGCGTCTGCCAACGAACGGGTTCTCGTATTTGGACTTGGCGATCATGACACACCCTGCACGCTCGAAATTCGCTGGCCCACAGGGGAGACCCAGACCCTCTCGAATGTCGCCGTGGATTGTGTCCAAGTCCTGCGGGAACCGACCGATGGTCAGTAGATTTGGCCATCTCGAGGGGATGGATGACCGTGTCACCCCGACGAAATCGTGGCTCGCTCGACGGTGGTGTTTAGCGCTGGCTTTGTCGCTGTTGCTCGGCGGATGTTGGTCCCAGACCGAAACGGCACGTCCTGCAATCGTGACCAAAAACGGACAAGTGGAATCGAAGGCCACGGCTGAACCTCGGCCGCCTCGACCGCCCGCCGACTTCGTTGGCAGCCACGTTTGCGCCTCATGCCATGCCAGTATTTCGGAATCGTACTCCCAACATCCCATGGCGCAATCGCTGGCCGGCGTCATGGATGCCAAGCCGTTGGAGGACTATGAACACCATACCACGATCAGGCCGCCGGGGAACCGCAGTTATGTCATCGAGCGGCGTCCGGACGGCGTCCTCCACCACGAGGTCGTAGAGACGGTGGATGGAGTCGTAATCTATGACCAAGCTGTTCCCATCCATTTCGCTGTCGGCTCGGGCCAGCGTGGGCGCTCGTATTTGACAAACCGAGACGGACGGTTGTTCATGTCGCCGCTCACGTGGTATTCGGGCAAAAAGGTCTGGGATCTTTCTCCGGGTTATCGTCCTGAATCACACCAACGATTTGACCGCCAAGTTTCGGATGGATGTCTGGCTTGCCATGCCGGACGAATGGCGACTCAGGAGGGTTCGCCGAATTCGTATGATGCCCAGCACCCATTTCTCGAAGAAACCATCGGCTGCGAGCGGTGTCATGGCCCTGGAGCATCGCATGTCGCGCGCTACCAGCAGGCCGACCTCAGTCTTGTCGATCGAATTGTCAACCCGGCCAAGTTGGACACCATCCGGCGGGCTGCGGTCTGCAACCAATGTCATCTACAGGGTGGACGCCGAGTCCTGCGCTACGGGCGCGAAGAATTTGACTTTCGCCCCGGTGATCGACTCAGCGACGTGTGGATCGTGTGTTTGGAACCCGAGAAAGTGAGTCCGGGCGATGCCGCTCGCGCTGTCACCCAGCATCAGCAGATGCAGGAGAGCGCGTGCTTTCAAAAGAGTCAACGGCTCGGCTGCATCTCGTGCCATGATCCACATCGTCAACCCAAGGCTGAGGAACGTCGGTCGTTTTATGATGGTCGGTGTGCCACTTGCCACGGTCAATCGTCTCCCGCCTGCGCAGCGAGTCTCTCGTTGCGTGAAGAGCAGTCTTGTGTTGAATGTCACATGCCCCGGTTCTCGACCAGCGATGTGCCGCACACCGTTCAAACGGATCACCGAATTCCGAGAAGCAGCTCGGTATCGAAGCAGCGAGGCCTGCCTCGCGTCAAAGGGGGAATCGTCATCTATCACGAAGGCGATCCCCCGATCCCCGATTGGGAGATGCAACGTGGAAGGGGAATCCTGACCTCCGAACTGGCGCAACGCCACGCCGACAATCTGCGAGGGTCTGAGGCCCTGACATTGCTGAAGCCGCTGCAAGCACGGCTGCCGGACGACATCGAACTGCTCAACGCGCTCGGCAACGCGTATCTGCAACAACAGAATTCTTCAGAAGCGGTGAAGTGCTGGGAGTTGGCGTTGAAAGTCGCGCCAAATCACACGGCGACGCTGGAGTCTCTGGCAATCTTCCACCATCAATCCGGAAATCTGTCGCAGGCCAGTTCCTACTACGCACGTCTTATTGAGGCCAATCCGTGGCGCGCCGAAAACTTTGGCCGATACTCGCACGTGTTGGGACAACTCGGTGAGCTCGACACCGCCATCGCCGCGGGAGAAAAGTGCGCCGAGTTGAATCCCACGTTGACGCACGTTCATGCCTGGTTGGCGGAAATCTATCAACGTCGGGGCCAGCCGGAACTGAGCCGCAAGCATCTGGAATTGTCTCGCCAACTCAATCCGCACTGACGTGTCGGCATCGCGTTGCCCCGCGCACAATTGCTCACCAGATGGGGTAGATGAATGGAGCGACGGCCGTGGTGCTCAAGAACATCAAGCTGGCCAGAAGCAGCAACACGACGATGATCGGCGTCAGCCACCATTTTTTGTCGTGGCACAGGAAGTCGATGAATTCGAGAATCAGGGTGCGGGGCGGTTGATCGACTTCGCGTGCGAAGTCGTCTCGCGGAGTGTTGTCGGCGGCATTTGCGGCCGAAGCAGGGGAGAAGTCCGTGGAGTTGTCGTTCGGTTCGGTCATGACAGGTCTCCCATGGCGAGTTCTCCAATGGAGCGCGGTCTCGGGATGGAAGTCGGCTCCGGCAAGTGACAGGACAGGTTATACCGCGCACGGGTGAGATTGACGCAAACCCCACCGCGTTCACCTCGGTGGTTTTGGGCTTCCGCACAACGCAAAGTGGCTCTCCGCCATCCGTGTTGATTCTCGTGGCGAATGAGCCGCAGGGCGCTAGCCCCGGTTGAAATTCGCCGCAACCGGGGCTAGCGCCTGCGGCTGATGATGGACATCCAACACAAATGGCGGAGAGCCCGCAAAGTGTTCTCTTCAGTGAGATCGTTCGTCGTGCAAGAGCCCTGTTCCACCGAGGCAAGCTGGGTGGCGTCTGTGCCATTCTCGGCCGCGTGAGGTATGGCTCATCGAATAGGAAATCAAAACTTCTGGAGGTATCGCGCGGTCGGCGGCATGGGACCGCGTCGTGTCGAATATGACTTGCGGTGCGCATCGAAGCGGCGTTCCAGCGGATCGATTCCGCAGCAACGCAACACCAGCCCGATCGGCGTGATGACCAGCCAAAAGACGGAAGTCAGCAGCAGGTGCGACACACACCATCCGATCGGAAACATCACGATCATCCAACTGACGTAGATCCACCGAACCAGCGCGGGCCTCACCGCACCGACCAACCCGACGGTAGCAGAGACTCCCATCAGGAGGCTTGCCAGCTCCACCGAGCCGCCGCGTCGCACGCTGCCCACGGCCACGAGCGTCAAGCACGCGATCTGTCCGACCGCGAAGATGCGCAGGTCGCGAGACGATGGCTGCCAGTTGAAGTGAATCATGCGGGATCAATCCGGAGCGAAGGTTCTGGCCACCGACTCATCGACATGGCGCGGGATGTTTGATTGTTCGTCTCGCAGCAGGAGGAACCGCTCCAGCACGAGAGCGTCGATATTCGTGTTCGCGAAGCAGCGATAGGCGTCCTCGGGCGTGCAGACGATGGGTTCGCCCCGGATGTTGAAGCTGGTATTGATCAGCACGGGCGAGCCGGTCAGCGACTCGAACTCCTTCAGCAACCGATGAAACCGACCGTGACGCCCCTCATCGACGGTTTGCACGCGCGCCGAATAGTCGAGGTGCGTGACCGCCGGAATCGTGGAACGCGGCGTGTTGATCGCCGGCAATCCCCGCGTGGGCAGGTTCGGCGGGAGTGAGATTCGCTTGTCCTCGCAAACATTCGCCACGGTCAGCATGTACGGACCAAGATTTTCGGGTTCGGCCTCGAAGAACTCGGTCGCCCGCTCTACGAGGACGGCCGGCGCGAACGGGCGAAACGACTCGCGAAACTTGATCTTTCGGTTCATCAGCAATTGCAGACGCGGACTCCGCGCGTCACCGAGAATGCTGCGTGAGCCGAGCGCCCGGGGGCCGAACTCCATCCGTCCCTGCGACCAGCCAATGACCTTCTCGTCGGCCAGCAACTGCGCCACACGGCGACACAGTTCCGCTTCGTCCGCGAAGTGGTGATACTTCGCGCCGCGCGCCTCGAGCGCCGCGCGGATCGTATCGTCGTCAAACCGCGGTCCCAACAGTGAGCCGTGCTGAGCATCCTCCGGGCGCGGGCGTCTCGGTTGTTGCAGCAGTTGGTGCCAGATGAGCATCGCCACACCCAGTGCTCCGCCCGCATCGCCGGCCGCCGGCTGAATCCATAACCGCTCGAACGGCCCCTCACGCGACAGCCTGCCGTTCGCCACGCAATTCAGCGCGACACCGCCGGCCAGACAGAGGTGCCTCATTCCCGTCGTCGCATGGACGTGGCGAGCCATTCGCAGCACGATCTCTTCGGTCACGATCTGAATCGACGCGGCGAGATCCAGTTCGCGTTGCGTCAGCGGTGACTCGGGCTGTCGCGGCGGACCGCCAAACAGTCTGTCGAACTTGCGCGATGTCATCGTGAGGCCGTGCCAGAAATTGAAGTAGGACAAATCGAGTCGGAACGAGCCGTCTTCTTTCAAGTCGAGCAACTTCTCGCGAATCACATCGACGTACACCGGCTCGCCATAGGGAGCCAGCCCCATCAGCTTGTACTCGCCCGAATTCACGCGGAAGCCGCAGAAGTACGTGAAGGCTGAGTAGAGCATTCCGAGCGAATGCGGGAACCGCAACTCGCCCTTCAGTTCAATGCGGTGTCCGCATCCGATGCCGTAGCTGGCGGTCGCCCATTCGCCCACGCCGTCCAGGGTCAGGATCGCGGCCTCCTCAAACGGCGATGGAAAGAACGCGCTGGCCGCGTGCGATTCATGGTGCTCACAGTAGACGAAGCGTTTCTTGAAGCGCTGCTTCAAACCCGAACGCAGCTCGCGGTCGAGGAACAACTTTTCCTTCAGCCACACGGGCATCGCAGCCAGAAACGAACGAAAGCCAAGCGGCGCGGCGGCCACGTACGTTTCGAGCAGTCTCCCAAACTTGAGCAAAGGCTTCTCGTAGTAGCCGACGTAGTCCAGTTGCTCAATCGACAGACCGGCCTCGGCCAGACAGTACTCCAGCGCGAGCGACGGGAAGCCGGCGTCATGCCTTTTCCGCGTGAATCGTTCCTCCTGCGCAGCGGCCACAATTTCGCCATCGACCACCAGCGCTGCGGCAGAGTCATGATAGAAGGCGGAGATTCCGAGGATCGCGGTCACCGGCAGACCTCCCCGGTTGGGGCCACCAGGGCCATCGCAAACGACGACGACTCGTTCTGAAAGAACTCCGCGATGGTGATCGCACAAACATCCCACATGTCGTCGAATCTCACGAAGGCAGACGGGCTCCCTTTCAACACAAATTCGATCACGGGAAGGCTGCTCAACATGGAGGGGTGAAGACCATTTCTCGTGGAAAACCGGGGCTAAGAAGCTGTCCGAGAACTGAACTTGCCGCAACAGGTGTCGAAGTCTTGGCTGGGGTGCCACGGCCACGGCTTTGCGTGGCCGTGGCTTCGCGACAAAAGAAGCACGGCCACGCAAAATCGTGACCGTGGCACCCTGAAAACAAGCCTTTTCTTTTCGGATAGCCTCTGAGAGAAGACCGTGCGAGGGAAGACACGCTGAACATCGACCGCCTGATCCGCGCCGACCGCAGGTCTGCTTCGATGAGGCATCTAAGCAACTGGTCGGCCACGCTCGCCCGCCCATTCCGACGCAACCCGGTCGTCCGGAAATCATCGACGACGAGTACGAACGTCGCGGCACCAGCACTTCGCGACGGCCCGTCAGCGGCTCGCACATCAGGAACAGGTTGCCGGTGCCGC
>JAYUFF010000747.1:0-4276 GCA_043738825.1 Schlesneria sp. | reverse complement strand
CACTGTTCGGGTTCGAGATCCCGGATCGAGACCCGCCGTCCGGATCGCTCGAAGATGTGAAAGTAGTCCGACCGCATCCGCTCGCGATTCCAGATGTCCTCAGGCGCATGCGGCTCGTCGATCTGCCGCTGCTTGAGAATCCAATCGAACATCCGCTTGGCGTAGTCGGTATGGTTCTGAGCATCGCCGCGCGAGGCCATGTCAAACAGGATGCCTCGCTCACCCTCCTGCTGCTGCCCCGCGCGAGCGAACTGCAACCCGAGCTGAGTCTTGCCGATCCCGGTCGCCCCCATGACGACGGTCAGCGTCCCCGGCACCAAGCCGCCGCCGAGAAGTTCGTCGAGAGCGGGGATGCCGGTAGAGATTCGCTGCGGTGATGTCATGGTGTGAATTTGGTATCGGAGGGTAGGTCGAACCGTAGGATTCAGATCGTGAGGCACCGGTCGCGTGCCGTTACGTCCCACATATCGACCAAACGGCCGCCTTCAATCACATACGCCTGCTTGTGCAGCGCCGAGGTCGGGCAGACATGCTTGGGGATGGCGAGCAACTCGTCGCCCGGTTGATAGCGTTCGGCGAGCGGTGTCAATAAAACGAGATGCTCTTCGTTGTGCAGCACCTGCTCGGCATTCGGCAGGTCGGGGAAGGTAACTCGCTGGCCGCGTGGCGGATCGGACGCGACCGACTTGTTACCGAGGTCACACGTCAGGCGATCCGGGGCAGGGCGGCTGATGACTCGCGTCAGCATCACGACGGCCGGCTCAAAGTCCATGTCGGGGAAGCTCTCCCCATAGCCCGAGTCGTGGAAGACGCACGTGCCGGGTGCGAGTTCGATCGCTGGATCGGTCATCGCGGCGTACACGGGAAACGATCCCGTTCCGCCGCAGACGATGCTCGGCACCGGCCAACCGCGCGAGACGAACTCATCCCGCAAGCGAGCGGCCGGTTCCCACGTCTCTCGCACTGCGGCGGTTCGCTTGGCCAGATTCGTTTGATGATTGTGTCCGTCGTAGAGATGAAAGCCGCCCGGTTCCAAGCCGGGTGAGTCGATGATCTGCTGGTACAACTCAGCCGCCTGCGGTCCGGCGGCGACTCCCGTTCTGTGCAGTCCCGAATCGAGATCGAGCAGCACGTGAATCGTCGTTCCCGCCGACTGCATCGCGTCGCTCAGAGCCGCAATCATCGACGAGTCGTCGGCCGTGACGGAGAACTTCACATCGGGATACTTCTGCAAGAACTTGACGGCTCGCCTGATGTTCGGCCCGACGAGGTTGTACGCCAAGAAAATGTCTTTGACTCCGCAGTCGGCCAGCATCTCGGCCTCGGCGAACGTCGCGCACTTGTGTTTGGTGATTCCCATCGCCAGTTCGATCTTCGTGACGGCGGGCATCTTGTGCGTCTTGCAGTGAGGCCGCAGCCGCCCCACGTCCTTCGCAATCGCGATCATCTTCCGCAGATTGCGGTCCACAATCTCGCGGTAGACCAGCAGGGCAGGGGACAGAATGCTCGATGTGTCTGTGATGGCGTACTTGGCGTCCATGAGTGGCTCACTTAGGAGGTCGGTTTGTCGTGGCTCATGCTGCCAGCATGAGCACTTCGATTTTGTCGGCATCAAAGTACAGAGAAGTCACGCGCAAACTGGCAGCAGGTGCTACGGGTGGCGTCGATTCTCGCGACACTTCATAACAGGATCGACCAGTCCGCGCCACTGTATTTGGACTCGGCAAGCTGCCGCGCGCGATCGACTGTCAGCGGATCGCACTCGGCGGGCGTTGAGTGCCACACATTGGCTACCAGTTCGATCAACGAGTCGCGAGAGGAATCAACGTTCCTCACGAACTCGTCGTGCCCGCGTCCGGTTCGATAGTCCGGCTGTCGCGAAGGCTGGCGAAGATAGCGCCCGATCCGGGCGAGGTCGAACCGGTACAGGATCGTTCCGTGATGCAGGAACGATTTCGAGAGCCAGCGCTGGGCGTTCCCCGAAAATTTGCGACCCGCCGCCGCGAGGTCGCTCGTTCCGCAGGCGATCACTCCGGGAGTGACGGGACTCAATGCCAGAGCCATGCGATTCATCAGTGCTCGGGTCAATGCGGCGACTCCCAACGCCCGCTGAGCTTCGGTCAGTGGCAGCGCGAGCGAGAAGGCAAGGCATCCCGGTCCCAGTACGACGGCCCCTCCACCGCTGGATCGCCGGATGACGGGAACGCCATCGGCGCGACATGCCTCCAAATTCACCTCCGTCTCCGCCCGGTTGGAACGTCCGAGCACGACGCAGTAATCGGGGATCTCCCAGTAACGGAGCGCGGCCTGCGACGAATCCTCATCAACGTCGGACAGCAAGACTTCGTCCAGCGCCAGATTCTGCGAGAGACTCGGCAGCGTCAGATCGAACCAGCGAATCGAAGCCGGCCAGAGCGAGTCGCCGGGAAGTGCGCCGGTTGGTCGCGATGAGTTAGAGTCGGGAACGGGCATGGCAGTTTTCGCTCGAAGCGGCGGCGATCACATGTGGATCGCGCGGCCATCCACGGCGAAGGCCGCTTCCTTGATGACTTCGGCCAGTGTGGGATGAGCGTGCGAGGTGCGAGCGATGTCTTCGCTACTGGCTCCGAATTCGATGGCGACCGCTGCTTCCGCGATCAAGTCGCCGGCTCGCGGTCCGATGATGTGAACGCCGAGGATGCGATCGGTCTCGGCATGCGCCAGCATCTTCACGCGACCGTCCGTCTGGCCGAGAGCCTTCGCGCGGCCGTTGGCCATGAAAGGAAAGACTCCCTTTCGGTACGGGATGCCTGAATCTTTGAGTTGTTCCTCAGTCTTGCCAACGCTGGCGATCTCGGGGTCGGTGTAGACGACGCCGGGGATCGCGTCGTAATTGACGTGACCGTGTTTTCCCGCAAGACCCTCGGCACACGCGACACCCTCCTCCTCGGCCTTGTGGGCGAGCATCGGGCCGGGGATCGCATCGCCGATCGCGTAGATGCCGGGGATCGACGTTTGAAAGTTCCGATCAACGACGATGAAGCCGCGCTGATTGCGAGCCACGTTGAGCTTCTCCAAACCGAGATCGTCCGTGTTTGGAATGCGGCCGACGGCGAGCAAGACTCGATCGCAATCCATCGGCGGCTGGCCATCGCACTCGACGAGGCAGCGGCCGTTCGTCACGCGAGCGCCCGTCACGCGCATGCCGAGGCGGAACTCCAGCCCCTGCTTCGTGAAGATTTTTTGAGCTTCAGTCGCGATCTCGGTGTCCATGCCCGGCAGGATGCGCGGCAGGTATTCGAGGACCGTCACCTTCGAGCCAAGCCTCGCCCAGACACAGCCGAGTTCCAGACCGATCACTCCCGCGCCGATCACGACGAGATGACCGGGAACGCTCGGATACTTGAGGGCTTCGGTACTCGTGCCGATCAGGTCATCATCGACCTCGACGCCCTTGAGCGGCGCGGAACGGCTGCCGGTCGCGATCAGGATGTTTTTGGCCGTGAGTTCTTGCGGCTGCGAACCGTCCACGACAACTCGGCCGGGAGCAGCAATGCGTCCGTGACCGACATACCGCGTGATCTTGTTCTTGCGGAAGAGGCCCTCGATCCCCTTGCACAGTCCCGCGACGATCGAGTCCTTACGCTGCATCATGCCGGGCAGGTCGAGCGTCACACCATCGACCTTCACGCCGTACTCGCCGAGGTGCTCGCTGGCCAGCCGGTAAAGTTCGCTCGATTCGAGCAGGGCCTTGCTGGGGATGCAGCCCACCCGTAGGCACGTCCCGCCAAGAGAGCCTTCCTTTTCGACGACGCCCACATTGAGACCAAGCTGAGCGGCGCGAATGGCCGCGACGTAGCCACCGGGTCCGGCACCAATGACGATCAGATCGTGTTGAGACATTTGGCCACCTCTTCCGTAACGATTGCGCCTGTCAGCAAAAAGAGCGGCTCCACTTCACCAACCCGAAGCGTAAGCGAGGGCGTCGTAACGCAACGCCCTCGCTCACGCATCGGGTTAGTGGTTGGAATCACACATCCAACAGCAGGCGAACCGGGTTCTCGATGCAGTCTTTGATCCGCTTGAGGAACGTCACCGCTTCGCGCCCGTCCACGATGCGGTGATCGTAGGTGAGGGCGATGTACATCATCGGGCGGATCACGACTTGGCCATCGCGCGCGACCGGACGATCCTGAATGGCGTGCATCCCGAGGACACCGCTCTGCGGCGGGTTCACGATCGGCGTCGAGAGGAGCGAACCGTAGACGCCACCGTTGGTGATCGTGAACGTCCCGCC
>JAYUFF010000746.1:0-4277 GCA_043738825.1 Schlesneria sp. | reverse complement strand
CTACCACGACGGTCGAATTCAAAGACGCTTACGCCGGCTGGCAACTTCTCGTATCCGAAAATCAGCGCGACATTACCGGCGATGTGACATTCGCAAGCAGTCAACCCAATGTGGCCCGCGTCGATTCTCGCGGCTATATCGTGCCCACCGGCAACGGTACCGCCAACATTCAAATCACGCGCGGCAACGAACGTCTGGAAACTGCCGTTCGCGTTACCGGTTTCGGCGATGGCCGCTCGGTCGATTTCAAAACCGAGATTGTTCCGTTGCTGTCGCGGCTCGGTTGCAATGCCGGCGGCTGTCACGGCAAGGCCAGCGGGCAGAACGGCTTCAAGTTGGGCTTGCTCGGTTTCTTCCCCGAGGACGATCACGAGTTCCTCGTGAAGGAAGGCCGTGGTCGGCGCATCTTCCCGACCTCACCGGGTCAAAGTCTGTTGCTGACCAAGCCGGTCGGCAAGTCGCCTCACGGCGGCGGCAAGCGGATGGAAGCCGATGGCTACGAGTACCGTCTCATCTCGCGGTGGATTGAGCAGGGGATGCCCTACGGTTCCGACAAGGATCCCGTCGTGGCCGGTATCAAGTGTCTGCCCGAGGGCCGCTTGATGGACCGCGGAGCCGATCAGCAAATCACCGTGATGGCCACCTACAGCGATGGCTCGACCGAAGACGTGACTCGCATGGCGTTGTTCGAGGCCAACGATCCCGAGATGGCGGAGGTCAGCGTGACGGGCGTCGTCAAGACGCTCGACCTTGCCGGTGAAGTGGCCATCATGGCGCGATACCAAGGTCAGGTCGCGGTCTTCCGCTCGACGATCCCGCTCGGTGCCGAGATCGCCGCCAAACCCGCACTGAAGAATTTCATCGACGAAGCGGTCGTGGGCAAACTCGATGTGCTGGGCATCCCGGCCTCACCGGCCTGCGACGACGGCACGTTCCTCCGCCGCATCTACATTGATGTCACGGGCACATTGCCAACCGAAGCCGAAGCGGCCGAGTTCCTCGCCAGCGCCGATCCCGAGAAGCGAAACAAGGTCATTGACAAGCTCCTCGATTCTCCCGCGTATGCCGACTACTTCGCGAACAAATGGAATCTGGTTCTTCGCAACAAAAAGCGAGCCAACGATCAGACAGCACCGACCTACGGCTTCCACAAGTGGATCTGGTCGAGCCTCTACGAGAACAAGCCCTACGATCAGTTCGTCCGCGAAATCGTGACCGCTTCGGGCAATGCCGACGACAATCCGCCCGTCGCATGGTATCGCGAAGTCGATCTGCCGAACGAGCAGGTCGAGGACGTGTCGCAACTGTTCCTCGGACTGCGCATTCAATGCGCGCGTTGCCATCACCACCCGTTTGAGAAGTGGAGCCAGGACGATTACTACGGCCTCGCCGCGTTCTTCAGTCGCGTCGGGAAGAAAAACATCATCGGTGGCAACAACCAGATGCGCGACAAGCGCATCTTCACGATCGACAACCAGGGCCCGGCCCAGGCTCGCAACGAACGAACCGGCAAGATGCTCTCCCCCGCCGGACTCGGCAGCAAACCACTCACCGTCGCGCCGGATGATGATCCTCGCGTTCTATTGGCCGACTGGATGTCGGACTCTCAGAATCCGTTCTTCGCCAAGGCGCTGGTCAATCGCTACTGGAAGCACTTCTTCAGTCGAGGCATCGTCGAACCGGAAGACGACATGCGCGAGACCAATCCGCCAGCCAACCCCGAGTTGCTGAACAAGCTGGCGCTCGACTTCATCTCGCACAAGTTCGATCTCAAGCACCTGGTCCGCACGATCTGTCGGTCGTCAACTTACCAGCTCAGTTCGCTGCCGAACGAGTACAACTTGAAAGACAAGCAAAACTTCTCGCGCTACTACCCGAAGCGGCTGACTGCGGAAGTCCTCTACGACGCCTTCCATCAGGTGACGGCGACCGGCCAGAACTTTGGTGGCATGCCCGCCGGAACCCGCTCGATGCAGTTGCCCGATCCGGGAGCGGCTCAGAACGTCTACTTCCTCAAGGTGTTCGGCCAGCCACAGGGCGACACGGCGTGCGAGTGCGAACGTTCTCAAGAGGCGAACCTCGCGCAGAGCCTGCACTTGCTGAACAGCGCTGAAGTGCAGGGCAAGATCGCCGACGGCAACGGTCGCTCGGGCAAGTTCGCCAACGACAAGGACCGACCGGCCGACGCCAAGATCAAGGAACTCTACCGCTGGGTCTACAGCCGCGAACCGGACGCCGAAGAAATGAAGATCGCCCTCGCCCACATCGAGAAGCACAAGGACACCCCGAAGCTCGCCTACGAAGACATCATCTGGGCGTTGATCAACTCGAAAGAGTTCCTGTTCAACCACTGATGATGCTGCCCGCAACCTGCGAAAAGCTGCGCAGAAGCCCGGCGGCATTGAACGCCGGGCTTCTGTTGTCTCGCCTGCCCACCTGCCTGTGATCCGCCTACCATCGCCCTGAAGGATTCGACCATGCGAAAGATCGCTCCTTTCGAGAGTCGCCACATTGGACTCTGGTCAGTTGTGACCCTCGGCCTCTTGTTGACTGTCGCCTCGACGGTGCAGGCTCAGTTGCCGTCCACTCGATTGCTGGCCGTGTTTCCACCGGGTGCGCAGGCTGGCACGGCAGTGGACCTGACGATCACGAGTGGGTTGGAGTTGGAAGAGGTCAACCGGCTGCTGTTCAATCATCCGGGGATCGTCGCCGCGCCGAAGATGCAGGACGTGGCGGGCAAGCCGACGCCGGTGGCCAATCAGTTTGCGGTGACGGTCTCGGCTGACGTGCCTCCGGGGAACTACGAGGTCCGGGCGGTTGGCTTCTTCGGGATCAGCAACCTGCGCACATTTGTCGTCGGCGCGAAGAAGGAGTTGAACGAGACCGAACCGAACAACACACGCGAAACAGCAGGCGTGATCGAACTCAATCAGACCGTGAATGGACGTGTGAACGGCGCGACGGATATCGACTGGTTCAAGTTCGCGGGCAAGGCTGGTCAACGAGTGCTCGGCGACTGCGCGGCCCGGCGGTTGGACTCGAAGCTGGACGCGAACGTCGAACTGTACGACGCGGCTGGCAAGCGACTGGCTGCGGCGCGGAACACGCTCGTCAGCAAGGACGCCTTACTCGACGTGACGCTCCCGGCGGATGGCGAATACTTCGTCAAGCTGCACGACTTTGTTTATGGCGGCGGCGAGGACTATCCGTACCGGCTCACGCTGACGACGGGACCGCACATCGACTTCATCGTTCCTCCGGCCGGAGTCCCCGGCTCGAATGCACAGTACACGGTTTATGGCCGCAACCTGCCGGGAGGCCAGCCGTCTGATGTCGTCTCGCGCGGTCGGCCACTGGAGAAGCTGGTCGTCTCCATCGCTCTGCCCGCTCAGGCCGACACGCTCGATCCGAAGACGGTTCTCGAACCGTTCTCGGCCGGGATGGATGCCGTGCCGTTCTCGATCGCCTCGCCCGTGGGACCGTCCAACCCGGTGATGGTTTACCTGAGCGGAGCGGCCTCGGTCCTCGAAGTCGAACCCAACAACCTGGGCGCGCAGTCGCAACCCATCACCGTGCCGGGGGAGATCGCCGGGCAGTTCGGGACGCGCGGTGACATCGACTGCTTTGCGTTCGAGGCCAAGGCGAAAGATGCGTTCTGGATCGAGATCATCGCTCATCGAGCCGGCTCCGCAGCGGACCCTGTCGCGGTGCTGGACCAGGTCAAAAAGAACGAGAAGGGTGAGGAGGTTCTGACGCGGATCAGTGCCCTCGACGACGACCCCTCCAATCCTCTGCCCAATCTGTTCGACACCGTCAACGACGATTCGGCCGTCAAGTTCGTGGCCCCCGCCGATGGCAGCTATCGCCTCACGCTGCGCGATCGTTATGCCAGCGCGCGTGGGGACGCGAGCCTTCAGTACCGACTCATCATCCGCCGGGAGTCTCCCGATTTTCGAGTGGCTGCGATTGCGACGCCCCTCGCGCCGCCGGGTCAGCGCCTGACAGCGCCGTCGGGAATCACCTTGCGTCGAGGCGATCATTTCCCGGTCAACGTGATGGCCTTCCGCCGAGATGGCTTTGTCGGTCCGATCACGGTTTCGGCCGAGGGTCTGCCGCCGGGAGTCACCTGTCGCGACATCAGCTTTGGTGCCACACCATCGAGCGGAGTCATTGTCTTCTCGTCGGCCGAGGATGCTCCGGCATGGGCCGGAACGGTCAAGCTGGTCGCCAAGGCGCGAGTCGATGATCCCGTCGCAGTGGATGCGTTGACGGCGGCT
>JAYUFF010000745.1:0-4282 GCA_043738825.1 Schlesneria sp. | reverse complement strand
TGATTCCCGTTTCCACTGCTTCTCCGAGGACTCCGAAGCAGTGGCACGTCCGCATTACTCGTCGTCTCATCAACCGCAATCGCGTGATTATCCGTTCCGGCTGGGTGGCCCAGCTTGCTTCAAGCTGAGTGCGAAGCACAAGAAACCTCCTTGGGCGGCGGGCCAAGCCGCGTCGCAATGATCTTGGCTGCCCGCTCGCCATCGAGCAGTTGCGCGGTGGGAGACGGTTCGCGTTTCTTGCGATCGAACGCTTGCCCGAACCCGTCCAGCACGAATCGTTGACGAATGTTCTCGACGGTCTGCGTTCGACATGAAAACGCCTCGGCCATTCGTTGACCCGTCCACGTCGGCCCGTCGGCATCAACCTTCAACAGAACAAGGATTGGTCAGCCATCGGATCGTTGCGCGCCGGGGTGAGCCAGGCACGCATGTGTGCGTCACGGGGCGTTGTGAGCACCTGTTGATTGACGTGGTGGGCATCACCATTCTGGCCGTGTTGTGCGGGGCCGACGACTTCGTCGCCGTGGAGAACTATGCGGTCGGTCGGCCCCCTGTATCCGCGTGTCACGGCAGGTTGAAATCCTGCGCCACGTACTACTCACGTTATGTTTCCACGCAGGTCGCGACGAATTTGGAAAATCATGGCAGGGCCAAACGTATGAATTCAAAAGAGGATTCGACGAATTGAGTGAGACGAGAAATTGGTAGGCCCGCCACGAGGCGATCATTTGCCGTCTCCGTCAATTCGTCGAACTTCGGCTTCGTGATTTGCCGTTCTGTGTTGTCGATTCCCTGGTTGACGGGTTTCCCGCGCCAGGCTATTCGACTCCCTGCCCTCGTCAGCAAACGGTCACGGCGGCAGGGGCCGGTCGCGGTCGTGATCGACGATGCAGAAGAAGCCGAACGGTTCTGCGGACTCGTTCCGCAGTTGATGCACCTGAAGTGGTGGGACGTAGGCCACGTCGAACGGCTTGAGCGAGATGCGAGTCTCTCCGCTGAGCAGCGTGCCAACTCCTCTGGCCGCAATGACGACATGCGTGTGGAGGTGCTTCTCCAGACTCGAATGGCCGCCCGGCGCGACCTCGAAGTAGCGGATGTCGAACGCGGTCTGCTCGCCCGAGTTACCGATCAACTCCGTGCGCGACACGTCTCGAAACGGCAGCTCGTCGCTCAGCTTGTAGGCGACCGGCATGCGGCCCTCCCAGCGGAAGCCGCTCAAAAAACGAATGTGCTCGAGCAGACGCTGCTGGAGTGGTGAGCCGGGTCGCTCGCAGGCCGAGATCATTTCGTTGCCCGATGCGCCGGGCATTGCTTCGCCGGACGAAGACGCACACGACGGGAAGAGGTCCACGATCCGCGACAGGAACCGCGCCGTGCTGGCTCGCAAATCGGTTGAGTCACCGAGCAACGCACCGCCGATCAGGAAGATGGCATCCGCGCCGTGTTCGCTCGCCATCTGAGGAATGTTGTCGAACGACATGCCTCCCGCCGGCGCGGGCCACGTGGGGCGCAGGTCTCCCAACAGCGCGAGTGCTCGGTTCGCGATCTGCCGGCAATCGTCCGACGTGAACGAGAAGCGACCGCCAAGGTTTGGGTAGATCGTGCCATCGCAGCCTGCCAGCCGAAACAGCGTCCCGAGCAACAGTCCCGGCTCGATGCCGTGGCTGGGATCGTGAAAGTACGCTCCGGCAAACGTCGGGTGGGCGAGAAACGCCAGCGGATACTTCTCAGTCAAATACCGAACCTGATCGAGTCCGACGATCATTGGCGAAATGAGCACACCGCGCACGCCGAGCTTCACCAGGAACTCGGCCTGTCGCTCCAATTGTCCGGCGGGCGCGGCGAGGTTGGGAAAGTACAGGCACGCGCGACCCGTCTGTTGGCTCCCGGAGATCACGGCTTGCTGGCAGAGTTCGATGCGACGGCGAAAGTCATCGAAGTGGACATCGACGAGATTGTGATCGTCCTTCACCAGGTCACCACCACCAGCGGCGAACTCGTTCGCTCGCGCCGCCAATTGTTCGGGTGATGACCCGCGAGGTTTGAGGGCCGTCGCCAGCAGCGGCCGGCCGAACACGCCGAGCATTCGCCGCAGACCGGCCACGCCCAGCTTGGGGCCGCGATAACTCGACAGCAACGATTCCGGCAGGCTCACGTCGCGCAACCGGGTACACCGTTTGAGCGAGATGTTGCCGTAGACGAGATTCAGCAGCGAACCGAGTCCGCTCGCCGCGAGCTCGGCGGGGTACTCGATCCGCGCGTCGAATTGATTCGCCGTGCCATCGACCGGAACAATCGAGGCGACTCGGCCAACCACTGCTTCGCGCAATTGGTCGCACAGAATGAGTGACTCGGGAACTTCGACGGTCTGTTCCAGCGCGATGTCGCGACTCAAGCGTTCGACTTCGTCGGCAGCACACGTCAGCCGATACATCGCGGCAATCGGGGGCATTTCGGCATTTCAAAGGGGCAGGTGGTGAGGCAATCGAGACAGAGAAGTACCACAGCCTCACGCGGGCTTCAATCAACGCCGACCACAGAACAGAGTTTGCCACGCTCCAAGAAACCTCAAGCGAGGCTTCGTCAAGATTGGCCTCAGCGAGTCAGCACCAACACCCAGCCGAACAGAACTGCGTCGGCCAGCAGGGCCAGCACAATCGCCATGCGGCGAACCGAGATTCCCGAGCCGTGGAACCACCAATGAGCGAACAGTCCACTGGCGGCGGCCGCCGCAGCAACAGCCATCACGAACGGAATGCCGAAGCAGAGCACGGCCCCGGTCACGTGAATGATCTCGGTCCAACCCTGCTCCACCGCGCGCAGGATGTACAGCAGCACGGAAGGAATCGCACCGAGGATCGCCGTCCGGCGCGCGACCGACAGGGCCTCATCACGCTCGGCTTCTGTGAGGACTTGCTGACGAAGCTCCTGCCGACGTTCTCGCGCCCAAACCTCCAGTTGCTCCTGTTGTTCGCGGATGCGCCGCATCTCGTCTTCGTTCATGGTTCGCGTTCCTATCGGATCGCATCAGGGCGAAGAGTTTCGATGACACCGTGCGGCATAGAAGCCTGACGCGCAAGCGAAGGATCAGCAGCCACAGCGCTTTGCTTGCGCGTCAGGTTCAATGGACCGTGAATAATTCCGGGCAGGGGGCTATTTCTTCGCGGGCTTCGTTCTGAGCAACTCTTCGTGCAGCCGTCCGACCTGCCACATGTAATTGGGGCCGTAACCGGCGGACGGTCCCCACTTGTTGAGCGTGCTCAGACGCAGATGTCGCTGAGCCGCCGCGTCGTCTCCCTCGACGGCGTGATTCAGGCCGATGTAAAGATGCGAGTAGAACAGCCGTTTCTCGCGTTCGTCCTTGCTGAGTTTGGCCTTGTCGATCGCATCGAGGATCTGCTGCGGAGTCATCGTTCCGGCAAACAGATTGTAAACGGCGGGGAACGGTTCGCGATCGTCCTTCTCGTACTTGAGCAACCCCTCGCGAGCCTGCTTCTGCCCGTACGCCTTGTGCTGCGACAGATACCGCCAGATGCCGTTCTCACGATCGACCTGATCGAACGAGTGGTAACTCTCGAACTGAGCCGCCGCGTCCTTGAAGCGGCCCGCGTAGAAGAACGCGATCCCGCGCCGCCAGTGCGAGTTTCCGAGGCTCTCGTCGAGCTTCACCATCTGCTCGTAGTCGGCCACCGCCTCATCGAACCGCCCCAGAAAGAACAGGGCATCACCGCGACTGGAGTAGGCGCTCGTGTTCTTGGAGTCCGCTTCAACGAGATTGTTGGCTTCGGCCAACGACTTCTCGAAGGTCTTCGTCAGCGTGGCACGTTGCTCGGTCGAGAGCGACGGTTCGGCAGGTGCCGGCTCCTCGGCCAGCCCTGATTTTGCGATCGCCGTTGCAAACAGAGCCAATACAATTGCGAGGTGATATCGGATCGGCATCAGGGCCATCGCCTGTTTCAAAGTAGGGTGGGGCCAGCTCGCATCGAGCGCCGGCCCACCATCAGGAAACATCGTGAATTGCTGGTGGGCCGGCGCGGCGAAGCGCCGCTGGTCCCACCCTACATCCTGTCCAGCTTCAAAAAGGCATTGGCCCTGGATCGACATGAGTCATCCTTTCGAGTTCATCATCGGAACGGTGAGGTCGGTGCGTGAACCTCCGACCATGAATTCAATGGCGGTCATTGGACTCGCCACACTTCGGCTGGCTCTGCGGCCAGTTCAGGGCGATGCTCGCGACGAGGCACAGCGTCAGGCCGAGCAGATTCACGTACTTGGAGGCTTG
>JAYUFF010000744.1:0-4284 GCA_043738825.1 Schlesneria sp. | reverse complement strand
TCATGTGGATCACGTTCGGCTGATAGCCCAGCGCGGTCAAAGCCCGCGCGCCGCCGACGCCCAACACCAACTCTTGCCGAATGCGGATTCGTTGGTCTCCGCCGTACAGGCGTGCCGTCAGCTTGCGGTCTTCGGGTGTGTTCAGTTCGACGTTGCAATCGAGCAGGTACAGCGTGATGCGGCCAATGTCGGCCTGCCACACTTGGGCGTGAATCGCGCCGTTGCGAGTCTCCACCTTGACCATCACGGTCTCGCCGGCACTCGTCTTCGCCAGCTTCACCGCCAGACGCGTGTTGTACACGAAGGGATAGACCTCGCGCTGCCAGCCGGTCGCGTCAATCTGCTGAACGAAGTAGCCCTCCTGATAGAAGAGGCCGACCGCCACGAGCGGGATGCCGAGGTCCGAGGCACTCTTCAAGTGATCGCCCGCCAGCACGCCGAGGCCACCCGAGTAGTTCGGCAGCGACTCGTGAATGCCGAACTCCGCCGAGAAGTAGGCCACCGGATTGTGACCCAGCAGTCCCGTGTGAGTGTCACCCCAGGTCTGCTTCGAGGCCATGTACTCCTGCCAGCGACGGTAGGCGTAGTTGACGCGCGAATGCAGCACGGCCTCACGACCGCGCTGTTCGAGTTGTTCGGGAGTGAACTCGTCCAGCATCAGCACCGGATTGTGATCAAGCTGCCGCCAGCGGACGGGATCCAAGTCGCGATAGATCGCCACGACCTCCGGCTGCCAGCACCACCAGTAGTTGAGTGCCAGGGCGTGAAGTTTGTCGTGAAAGCTCTGTTGTTGCGTGGCCATGCAGTGCTGCCCTCTTTGCGAACGGAATGGATGTCATTTCCGAGAACTCAACCTGTGGCGTTGATTGCCGGAAGCGGATGGCGGGCCAGAGTATATCGACGACTCGCACAGCCTTCGAGGGCTGCAACGGCGCTCGCCGCGTTGTGGCAGAGCGAAGCGAGTGCCGGAATGCGATCGTGACTCAATCGCATCAGCAACGACCACGCTTCTGCGGGTTGCCGAACGAATTTGGTTCGGACAGGTCGCTCATTCCGAAGGGTCCAAGGCACCACTGAAGATTAGACCCCACGCGGTGCAACGAAAACGCTCACGCTACGTTTTTCAACCGGCTGCTAGCTGAGTTCCCGCAGCAACGCACGCGGCACTCCGATGTCGAGGACATGGACCGCGCCTGTGAACTCCGACGCACTGCTCAGATCGAAACCCGGCTTCCGCGCCACGAAGGTCGCCGTGTGTTGAGCACGCACGCAACTGCCGAGAACCGCGCCGGTCTCGCAGTCCAAACCCGAGGGCAGATCGACGGCCAGGACGTTCCGGTTCGCGGCATTGAGGGCCGCGATCGCGCTCGCGAACGGTTCTCGCACGGTCCCTTGAGTCCCCGTTCCGAGCAGGGCATCGACGATCCAGTCGGCGCGCGCCAACTCGCCGCGCCAACCGGTCGCGATGTCGGCGTGAGCCTCCACGATCGGCGTACCGGCTCGCCTCAAGACCGCGAAGTTTGTGACGGCGTCACCGGTGAGGGAACTCGCTGGCGTCGCGAGCAGCACGCGGACATCGCAGCCGCCGTTCTCCAGATGCCGCGCGATGACAAAGCCGTCTCCCGCGTTGTTCCCCTTGCCGCAGCAGATGACGACCGGCCCGTGGATGCCGAGTTCTCGCAGCAAACTCGCCGCGTTGCGACCGGCGTTCTCCATGAGGACCAAACCGGGAAGCCCATAGTCGTCGATGGCCCGCCGATCGACCTCGCGCAGCTGCGCGCGAGTCAGCACGAACGGCAGCAGCAGCAGCAGACATCGGCAGGCCCTCGCGATCGCAAACCTCGGGAAGTCACTTCTCACTCGCACGCAGTTCTTCGAGCGACATTCGGATCGAGCGCAGCGTGACGTGCTTTTCAGTCAGCACGCGGGTGGACGAGGTGTTCGAGAACCGGTCCTTCATTTCCCGGTGCTTCTTCGACAGCACCAGCACGACCGGCGTCCCGGCCTTGCGGCAGCAGACGGCCAACTTTTCGTAAGCCTTCGAGGCTTCGTCCCCTTCGCCCAAGGAATCGGCCATCAGGATGAGACCTTGCGGCGGATCGGTTTGGATGCGGCTGACCGCTCGCAGCACGTCGCGCAACAGGAGGACACGATACCCGTGCTTGGAGAAATACTCGCGCAGCGAGTCCTGTTGCTTCAGACGGTTTTCGACGCAGAGCACCGTCGGCTGCGCAGACTTCGCTCCGTTCTGTGCCGGCAGAAACTCGTCCGACTCCGGTGCAGGTGCGAGGGCGACCGATGATTCGACCCGCGTGCCGGCCGGTTCGGTACGCGTCTCCACAATCGTCTGCAAGTCGCGGATCAGTTCGGTCGGAGACTGATACCGTTCGTTCGGGTTGATCTGCATCAACTGATCGATGATCGCCATCACGGCGGGCGGGACGCTCGGATCGACCTGACGAATCGGGCGGATGTTGCGATAGCGGCTGGGCTGTTTGCGATCCTCACGCCGCCGCGACGGCGAATAGGGAGCCACGCCGGTCAGCAACTCGTAGTAGATCGCACCGAGGAAATAGAGGTCGCTGCGCGGATCGTTGTCCGGCGCATTGGTGCTGCGTTCCAGGGTCGCATACTCGACGGCGCGATCGACCTCTTCCTCCATCGTCGACAGGCTGGCGTCCTGCCCGGCCAGACCGAAATCGACCAGCTTGGCCACGCCCTGCGAACTGAGCAGCACGTTCGTCAGTTTGAGATCGCGATGCGTCAGCCCGAGCATCAGTGCGTATTCGAGTCCCTCGGCCATGTCGAGCACGTAGCGGGAGGCTTCGGCGACGGAGAACTTGCCGCGGCTCCGCAGCAACTCGCGGAAGTTGCCCCCCTCGACGAACTCCATCGACAGGTAGTACTGATTGCCGTCGCTCCCCACTTCATAAATCGGGACGATGTTCTTGTGCTTGAGTCGCTTGCCAAGCTCACCTTCGCGCCGGAACAGGTTCACGGTGCGCGGGTCTTCGGCCCAGCGCTGCCGCAGCACCTTGATCCCCACCATCTTGCCGTCCTCCACCGTGCAACCGCGAAACACGCGGGCAAAGCTGCCGGAGGCGTTGCGGTACAGCAGCTTGTACGGCCCGAGTCGCAGTCCGTCCGTCTCCCGCTTCGTCAACTTCGAGGCTTGGTACGGGGTGAGGTAGTGACGTTGTTCGAGTTCACCAATCAGGGCGTCGATGCTCGGCCCCCTGCTCTGGATGCGAGTCACGCAGTCCTGCATCTGGTGCGGATCGACCAGCTTCTGGCTGAGCAGAAAACTCTGAAAGTTTTGCAGGCTGGTAAAGGACATCGCGCTCAGGCTCGTTCATCTGCAAAGGAGGTAGCCCACCCGACCGAAGACTGGTCCATCGGTTGCCCGCAAAACAAGTGCCCACTCGAAACCAGCCGTCGGCAACAGGCGGGCAACTTGGCCAACCCGTGCGACCAGTCAACCGATGCGACCAGTCAACCCGTGCGGCCAGCCAACGGCACTGACTCCGTGTGACCGCCGCATCAACACCGAACAGGGCGGGCTACGATAGTCGTGCCATCCGGACCTCGCAAGGGGGAAGGACGGAGTGACATGAGGTACGAGTGGACCTCGAACAACGTTGGCTCGAACAATCGTCAGAGCTGCACTTCTTTGATGTCAAACAACCGTTCGAGCCTCGTTATCCGCAGCACTTCGCGCACGTTGGGCGAAGGGTTGTAGATCTCCAACCGCTCGACACGCTGGCTGAGCGAAGACAGGACGCCCAGCATACCGCTCGGCACCAAGACCACGCCGCTCAGGTCGAACGCCAGCACCTTGGTGCCGTGTTGGGCGATCAGGTCGAACAATTGCTGGCGATACGCGGCGATGCAGACTTCGTCGGGGACATCCTTGCCTCCGAAGCCAACCACGGTCAATTCGCCGGTCTGATAGACCTTGAGCACGTTGGGATCGGCCAGCGTCGCCATCTTGAAGGACGAATCGTCACCCTCGGCCTCATCGTGAATGCTGTCGCTCATGGGGCTACTCGGCTTCGTTGGAAAGAAACGGGGATTCAACCACTCGAAATGCGTCGGCACTATAACGACCATTTTCCAGAGATGCCAAGCCGTACCCGACTGCCGAGTCAGGGCCAATGCCTTTTTGAAGCTGGGCAAGTTGTCGGGTGAGGCGAGTCTTGTATGCTTCGTCAGCCCCTTCTGGAAGGGGCTTGTACACCCGTGGGGCAGCCTGGCGAGCGTAGCGAGTCAGGCTGCCCCACGGGG
>JAYUFF010000743.1:0-1592 GCA_043738825.1 Schlesneria sp. | reverse complement strand
TGGCGCGAGCGGTCTTGCATCGTCCACCGATCCTGCTCGCCGACGAACCGACGGCGGCCTTGGATTGGGAACACGGCCAACAAGTCGTTCGTCTGCTGGTCGAGCACGCTCAAGAATACGGAGCCGTGTTGCTGACGGTCACTCACGATCCGCGCCTGATGCCCTACTTCCACCGCCGACTGCTGATTGAAGAGGGACGTTTGTCGGAGGCCGCACACTCATGAAGACTGCGTTGAAACTACTCATCGCGCTGGGCGTGGTGGCTGGCCTTGGTTGGGCGTTCCGTTCCGTGAACCTGCCTCCAGAAGAGCGTTCGGTGCGAGTCTAGGCGCTGACTCCGCCCGCCGAAACAATCGAGGGACTCGGCTATGTCGAGCCTGTTTCCGAGTTGCGAAGGTTGACATCGAAGGTGAACGGCATCGTCCGGCGATGTGTCGCCCCAGAGGGTCAACAGTTGAACTCCGGAGACGTGATTCTCGAATTGGACAGCGCCGTCGAAGAGCGCACCTTGGATGTCGCGCGGGCGAAGCTCGCGCTGGCGAAATCGCGTCTGGCGGAGTTGGACTCCGGCGTGAACCCGCATCGCATTCGAGTGGCCGAGCGAATTCTGGCGCGACTGGCCGAAGCCTATCGCCATGCCTCCAGTGAATACGACCGACAGGAGACCCTGGTTGCGACCAAGGTCATCACGATGGCGGACTTCGATCTGGTCCGCACTCAGCGCGCTCAGGCGAAGATCAGCCTGAGCGAGCAAGAGGCCGAGTTGGCTCACTTGCGAAATCACGTCACACCCGAGAAACGATCCGTCGCACTCGCCGAGGTGGAACTCGCGCAGTCGGAGGCGGCTCAAGCCGAAACTTCCGTGCAGAACACGCGCATCACGGCCCCCTGCGCCGGGCAGGTCTTGCGCTATTTGAAACGTGAAGGAGACGGCTGCTCGACGTTTCTCAACGAACCGGCGGTGCTGTTTGCCGACGCGAGTTGCTTGCGCGTGCGAGCGGAGTTCGACGAGCGGTTTACCAGCCAACTGCGCACGGGCCTGACAGCGGAAATCTACGGACCGACGCTCGGCGGCAAGACGTTCGTCGGTCGCGTGACGAGCATCGAATCGCTCATGGGGAACAAAACCGTCTTCGCCCGGTCAGCCGCCGAACGCAAAGACCTGCATGTGGTGGAACTGGTCATCGCTCTTCCCGGCGACTTCTCGGCACCCGTCGGCCTGCGCGTCGATGTGCGGCTGATGATGACACCTGAACCTGCCCACTGATTGTGACCGCTGGTCTCACGACCCGCACAACCTTTGGACCGAGGGGAGGACAAGGGTGTCAGGAAGCGAATAACCGTTTCGGCCTGTGTGGCACACGGCCCGTCGTTCAACTGCCCCACAACCGCTCTGCGTGACGACTTCGACAGGCTTGACGGACCGGCAGGCTCAGCCCATGATGCCGCCCGCTTTAGGAAGCCGGAGTGGCGGAACTGGCAGACGCGCTGGATTCAAAATCCAGTTCGGTTCACCCCGAGTGTGGGTTCGAGTCCCACCTTCGGCATCTCGTTCGGCGGTTGTCACCAGTTCGCAATCGCCATCAGACCCC
>JAYUFF010000742.1:0-1594 GCA_043738825.1 Schlesneria sp. | reverse complement strand
CTCCGACCGGAACGATCGCGTTCATGATGGACTGCGACACGACCGGCATCGAGCCGGACATTGCCCTCGTCAAGTACAAGCAGCTTGCGGGCGGAGGCATGATGAAGATCGCCAACCGCACCGTGCCGCTGGCCCTTCACACGCTGGGTTACGATTCGGCCGAGATCGAACGGATCGTCAAGCACATCGAAGAGAGCGAGACCATCGAGAATTCTCCCGATCTGAAGCCCGAGCACGTCGCGGTCTTTGACTGTGCGTTCAAGGCCGCGAACGGGACGAGGACCATTCACTGGAAGGCTCACATCAAGATGATGGCCGCCGCCCAGCCGTTCCTGTCCGGCGCGATCTCGAAGACCGTCAACATGCCCAAGGATTCGACGGTCGATGACATCGAGCAGGCGTACTTCGAGGGTTGGCGTCTGGGGCTGAAGGCCCTCGCGATTTATCGCGATGGCTCGAAGCAAAGCCAGCCGCTCTCGACGACGAAGGAAGGGGACCGCAAGAAAGGCGAGAACGGCGAGCGGCCAGCTCGACGCCGCCTCCCCGCGACACGCCATTCGCTGACGCACAAGTTCTCGGTGGGAGGCCACGAGGGCTACATCACGGTCGGTCTGTTCGAGGACGGCACGCCGGGCGAGCTGTTCATCAACATGGCCAAGGAAGGAAGCACGATCGGCGGTCTGATGGACGTGATCGGGACCGAGACCTCGATGGGTCTGCAATACGGAGTGCCGCTCGACGTGCTGGTCGAGAAGTTCTCGCACACGCGGTTCGAGCCGAGTGGCTGGACTCCCAACCCCGACATCCCGATCGCGAAGAGCCTGGTCGATTACATCTTCCGCTGGCTCGGCATTCAGTTCCTGCCCGGCTTCCGCGAAGCGAACACGCCTCGCCGCGAAGTGGCGTCCGATCCTCACGATGAGGACGCATCCGAAGCTCATCACGTGGCCGAAGTCGTCGCGAAGAAGGCCCTGCCAGCGACTTCGGCCCCGCAAGCCAACGGCTCCGGCAGCAGCAATGGAACGGGTAGCAACGGCCACACGGCGAAGGGTCATGCCAACGGGAATGGCCCTTCAAGCAACGGTTCTGCGAACGGTAACGGCAAGACTCACTCGGGCCACGGCAAACTGCCAACGTCGCTTGCCGCGCGAGTCTCGGCTCCGCAGATCGTGATGCAACCGGCCGGTCTGGCTCTGCAACACAGCAGCGCCGCCGTGGGAACCACGTCGAACCGCGACCAGCAGTTCGCCCGCTTCCAGTCCGACGCCCCCAGTTGCAGTGGCTGCGGAGCCATCACGGTCCGCAACGGCAACTGCTACCTCTGCCACAACTGCGGCACGAGCCACGGATGCAGCTAAGACGACAGCGCACGTTCGCGATTCCGGTCCCCTCTCCCGCCCGCATCAGGGGGAGAGGGGACAAGAATGCGAACGTGCGCTGTAGTGCTAAGACGCGGATGGCGATGGGCTGTCCGGCACGTTTGACATGCCACGGGTCCGCCCCTGCTTGGGGCGAAACACCGTCACGGGGAATCGAATCCACCGGGAGACCTGCACGTGACTTTCACCGCTCAAATCGAAGCGCCACCACTTTG
>JAYUFF010000741.1:0-4293 GCA_043738825.1 Schlesneria sp. | reverse complement strand
CTCACACGCATCTGCCACTGCCCGAACGGATCTATCGCTTCGCCGAAGGACTGCTCGCGCTGAAGGAGCTTGAGTATCTGGGTCGCCACCAAACGGGGACCGTTCAGTTTCGTACGGCCTCGCTGATCGGCCATCTGATCGACGATCAGGAGCGGCGGCACAACATCGAAAAACGAACTGGCACCGTCCCCGAGCGAGTCAAAGAACTGAGACGCCACCACATCGAACGGCTTTCAACTTCCGGGGAGGGCGAGGCTCCCGCCGAGCCGCGCGAGGTGAGAATGCCGTCCGACTCAGCGGCTCCGCAGGAGCGTCGCCCTCCCACGACTCACCCCAAACTCGATGAGGCGGCTCGTCAACAGCTTGAGCGAGACATGGAAGACCTCTTCTTCGTGATCCAACTCTACAGCTACCCCGGCGACTACGTGGCCGAGAAGCCGTCGATCGAACGGATCGCCGAAACGCTCGACAAGTTTGAGGAGGATGTCCTCCGTGTGAGATACCCGACCCCGCGAGGCACCCGCCACGCCACCGTCTGCTTCGGCGAACCGATCCCGCTCGCAAACGAACGCACCTCCCGAGACGCCACCGCAGCCCTGACCACTCAGTTGGAACAGCGAGTTCAGACACTGCTCGATCAGATTTAAGAAGGGGCGCACGCGAAGGCGCGGAGGCGCGAAGAAATGCTTTTGGTTCGTTGACTTCTTCGCGCCTCCGCGCCTTCGCGTGAGACTCTCCTCCGGAAACAACGCCGTGGCCGATGAAACTTCACGCGAACATGACTGGCAACACATGCTCGAACTGACCGATGTCACGAAATCCTTCGGCTCAACCACAGTTCTGCATCCGACGAGTCTCTCGCTCCGCGAGGGAACAACGGCGGCGGGGTGGCTGGGGTCGGGCGTCATCGACCACCCCCGGCGGTGGGATGGCACGAATACTGGGGGGCTCGAAGACTCGACCCCAGCCACCCAGCCGCCCTGCCGCGACTTGGCTTCGGCTACAGCGTTAAATACCAATCTTCGTTGACGGTAACTTGTTCAACGACTTCTGTAGTGATCCCCAAGTGAAGTTCCTTTAGTTTTTCGGCCAACTGATCGCCATCGATTAGATCGATTGGTGGAGCACCATCCCGCGTTGCCTCTTTAATCGCATCACGGGTGAAAGTCCCCGTCGTAATCAGGAGTCCCTTGTCAGCACGACCGACCATTGCGCCGCGAAAATCACGGACGTGGCCAGATGTCACCGAGCCTTGGTACTTCTTGCACTGCCAAATCACGTGAAAACTGAGGACGCCGTTGATTCGAAGAATCCCTTTCCCGTCAATGCCGCCATCGCCGGATTTGCCAGTAACTTCCACGTGAATGAATCCACACTCGCGAAGAAGGCGCATCACCAACCGCTCAAACGCCGAAGCATCAATCTTTTGCGTCAGGATGTGGTGAAGATGTTCACGCCACGATTGAGCTTCTGCTGGCGCATCATCCGCGTCGAGTTCAACGTCTTTCTCGTCCGGTTCACGAGCTTCGCGTTGGGCGCGGTCCAAATCGCGAACAGCGCGGACAATAACCTGAGGGTCGATTACTTCAATCTGTCGCTTGTCGGGCGCAATTGCCCAAATGCCGCGTGACGAGTTTTCAATCAGGCCGTATTTTTTGAGGTATGTGCGTGCCCAAGCAAGACGATACTGCAATTCGGTTTGACTGCTCTTTTCGGGGTTGTGCTGTTGGTTGACGATTTCAGGCGGCAACTCAATAGATTGTGCGACCTTTTCGTCGATTTCCTCGATTGAGCCGGAGCCACCCAGGTCGATGAGCGCGCTGAAGACGGGCTGCATCAGTTGATCGAAGGTCGGGACTTTGTTCATGGAAATGGTGGCTCCAAAGGTCCATCAGCAATTCGGAAAATGCGGAGTCAGCAAGAGTGGCTGCGTGCGTCGGTCACTTCCCCTGAATGAAAGCCATGACTTCGGCTCGGCTGGCTTGATTGGTTTTGAAGAGGCCGCGCACGGCGCTGGTGATCGTGATGCTGCCCGGTTTGCGGATGCCGCGGATCGTCATGCAGGTGTGAGCCGCCTCGATCACGACGATGACTCCCTTGGCGTCCAGCTCCTGCTGCATCAGGTCGGCGATCTGATGCGTCATCCGTTCTTGAACCTGCGGGCGGTGCGAGACCTCTTCCACCACGCGGGCCAGCTTGGACAGGCCGACCACTTTGCCTCGCGGCAGATAGCCGAGATGAGCCGTCCCCATGAACGGCAACAGGTGATGCTCGCACATGCTGTTGAAGCTGATGTCGCGGACGAGAACCAGTTCGTCGTAGGTCTCGGCAAAGACCCGCTTCAAATGGCGGGCGGGATCGAGGCGCAGGCCCGCGAACAGTTCGGCGTACATCCGTGCGACTCGGCCGGGCGTTTCGAGCAGCCCCTCGCGGTCGGGGTCTTCACCAACGGCGGCCAAGATTTCGCGAACGGCTCGTTCCATGCGGGGAAAGTCCACGGGACGTTCGACGAGCGATGAGGCGTCTGTTGCAGGCAAACCGTGGACGCAGTCATCGGTCTCGGGCGTGGAGTCGTTCACGATTGCAGGTTCCAAGAGGCGGTTGAAGCGGTGGCGTATCGTAGGCCGGGTGTGGGAGAGCGTCAAAGCGCTGAGTGATCGAGGCCAACTCGCTCCAACGCTCTGGTTGGAAGCGAAGACAACTCGCCCGACGCGCAAGCGAGGGCTTCGCTCACAACGAGTGTTCAGCCCTCGCTTGCGCGTCGGGCTAGTTGAGCAAGATTTGAATTCCCTCTGCCCGGATTGGTGAGGGGAGCAAGAATCGCGAATGGCAACGCGATCAGTTCGCGCTGAAGCTGGGCGGGAAGGGGCGTTCGAGGGCGGTTGTCTGGTGCTGAGAGGCGCGTTGCAGGAGCTGCCACAGCATTTGACTGCGAACGTCTGGGTTGAGTTCTTCGAGGAACTGCTGGCTGAGTTCCGACGCCATCGGGATTGTCGAGGCAATCGTGTCACAGATCGCACCCAGTGGCAGCTCGACCGACATCGCCTGATGGATCAGTTGTTGAAACTTCTGGCCGGGGAAGAGCTGGCAGAAGAGCGATACGATCTCGTCGGCGCGGGATCGGCGGTCGAAGTCGCAGGTGGCGGGAACTTCATCGTGGCAGAGTTCCAGACGACCGATGCGGTACGGAAGTTCGACATGCTCCTCACGGACCAACTTCGCGCGGGACAGGCCGCGCAGCACCAGCATGTAGCGACCGTCGTCGAGTCGCTCGTGTGCGATGATCTGGCCGAGGCCGACCATCGGGTGAATCGGCGGCAGCAATTGATTCGGCGTCTGCTCCCAACCGGGCCGAAGCAGGCTCATCGCAATCAACTGTTCCCCTTCGAGGGCATCGGCGGTCATCTGCCGGTAACGCGACTCGAAGATGTGCAGCGGCAGCAGTCCGTGTGGAAAGAGCACAACGTTTGGGAGCGGGAACAGCGGGGCCAGTCCCGAAAAATGTTCGAGCGCGGCGTCGGTGAGACTCGACTGCGTCATTCGATCAGCCCCTCGACAGTGGCATGGATTTTGGGAACCAGTTCGTCGCGAATGGCGACCGTCGTCGGATAGGCTTCGGTGTTGTCGAGCAACTCCTGGAAGCACGCTTGGAAATCGACGAGGAACCGCCCGAGATCGATTCCCCAGTACTCGTCGCCCAACGGGACGAGTTTTTCGCGAGTGGTCAGATACAGTTTTTTGGCACCGCCAAAGTTTTCGTTGCCGAAGTGAAACAGACCGACCGCCGCCTGAATCAGTCCCTGAATGAACTTCTTCGCCTCACCCTGCTGTTGCATCCATAACTCTTCGAGCACCTCGTGGCACTCGAAGAAGTCTTCCTCGTTGAACAGCCGCAGTCCTTCGCGGTACTGTTCGGGGTAGTCGCTCTCGGTCGTCACGCGGCAGGCTCCTACAAGTGTTCGTCGAGGTCGGGGCGCGAGGATGGATTGCCGCCGACACGAGCGGATTCTAGCGGCCTCGCCCAACCGTGTGCCACGACGAAGTTCCTCAATCTTGTTCAGAGACTCATGGCCAAATCACGCTCGACGAAATCCGACAATGATCGAAAGCCACGCGCCCTCAAGATCGCACGCGGCTTGGCGAAGACGTACCCCGACGCTCTGTGTGCCCTCAATCACGAGACGCCCTTCCAACTGCTGGCTGCCACGATCCTGTCGGCTCAATGTACCGACGCGCGGGTCAACCTGGTGACGCCCGAGTTGTTTCGGCGCTGGCCGACACCGCAGGCCCTCG
>JAYUFF010000740.1:0-4294 GCA_043738825.1 Schlesneria sp. | reverse complement strand
AACCCGTACGTCAACCAGCAGCGGATGCTGTACTCACAGCTTCAGGATTACACGAACGTCCAGCTTCCCGCCGAGATTCAGCAGCAGGGCGATCTGTTTCGCTGGCTCTACCAGTACTCGGTCGCCCTGCCGCGCGGGCTGTTCGCGCTCGCCTCGCACATCGGCCCGAAAGGCGGCCCGGAACTCGACGACCTTCCCGTTTACGATCCTTCAGACTCTGGGCACGCATTGCTGATCGTGGTCGTCCCGACGGGAGATGACTTCGTGGTCTACCGCAAACTGGTGCGCATCGGCAAGTAATTCAGAAACGCAGGTTGGCCGTCGTCTCTGTCTCTGGAGTCGAGTCACTCCGGTCGCTGCCGCAGCGGAAGACGCCCAAGCTGGCAGCATGTACTACGGGCGAATGAACCTTGCGAGGGAGGAGACGGTCAGGTTGGAAAACGACCGTAGTCCGGTCGCTCCGCAGACCGGAGGTCTCGTCGGCGGAGCGATGATGCTACGGTTGCAGGCTGGCTGGAAACCAATCTCACGAGCAGAAAACAAACCTCGCGAATGGATCGGGCCTTCTTGATGTCGGTTCAAATGGCCGATACAACTGTCTGTCGCCGAAGACACTCCCCCAAGTCTTCGGGTTCGCTCCCGCCTTGTTCTCCCGCCGAAAGTGCCTGCCCATGAAGTCTCGAACCGGCTGCGATAAGTTTCAGCGTTCGTTGCGTCTGACCCGGCGCGGCTTTCTGCAAGCGGGAGCCTTGGGCGCGGGCGGGTTGTCGCTGTCGGGGTTGTTGCGGAACGAGGCTCGGGCGGCGACGGGGAGCAGCGAGCGATCGGTCATTATTCTGTGGATGCGCGGCGGGCCGAGTCATATCGACATGTGGGATCCCAAGCCCAACGCTCCCGTCGAATACCGGGGCGAGTTCGGCACGATGTCCACCAACGTGCCGGGCATTCAACTCACCGACATGCTGCCGAAATCGGCGGCCATCATGGACAAGTGGTCCATCATCCGGAGCCTGAACCACCACGATGCCGGTCATTCGACGGGCGACCAGATGTGCTTCACCGGCTATAACGCCGGACAGACTCCCGATGAAAACGCTCATCCCAGTTGCGGCTCGATCGTCGCCGAGCAACTCGGGCATCTGTCTCCCGAACTGCCGGCCTATGTGATGATTCCCAAGATGCTGCCGGGAGCCGGATCGGCCTATCTGGGCGTCGCGAACAAGCCCTTCGAGACCATCGCAGACCCGGCGGCATTGGGGCCGTTCAACGTGCCGAACTTCTCGCTGGCCGAGGGACTCGACGTGCATCGGCTCGGTGATCGGCGACAACTGCTCAGCGGACTCGACCGTGTGCAGGAGCAGATTGACCGCTCGGGTCAGATGCGGGCCATCGACCGCTACACGCAGAAGGCGTGGTCGATTCTGAGTTCGTCCAAGGCGCGCGACGCCTTCAATCTCGATGCCGAGCCGCAATCGGTTCGCGAGCGATACGGCTTTATGCCGGCCTTCGATCCCGGCGCATCGAACCGCTGTGGAGCGCCTGCGTGGAGTCAGCGCATCCTGCTGGCGAGACGACTCGTCGAGGCGGGCGTGCGGCTCGTCACGGTCGATGTTCGCTGGTGGGACACGCACGTGAAGGGCTTTGAATCCTTGAGACTTGGGTTCCTCCCGCGCTGGGACCAAGCCTTTCCCGCGTTGATCCAAGACCTCACCGAGCGCGGTCTGATCGATAATACGCTCGTGGTGGCGTGGGGTGAGTTTGGTCGGACACCGCGCGTCAACAACGATGCCGGGCGAGATCACTATCCCAACGTCTTCAGCGCCGCGCTGGCCGGTGGTCCGGTCAAAGGAGGCCGCGTGGTCGGATCGTCCGACGCGCACGGAGCCTTCCCGCTCTCGAACCCCAAGTCACCGCAGGACGTGCTCGCGACGATCTACCGGTTTCTGGGAGTCGATACGCAGAAGCAGTACCTCGACAACTCGGGTCGTCCGCATTTGACGCTGCCGTTCGGGACACCGATCGCCGAGTTGTCGTAATCGCCGGTTGGCTCCAATCTCATTGAGTTGCGTCGGCGATAGAAGCCTGAAGCGCAAGCGAAGCAATCCTTCGCTTGCGCTTCAGGCTTCTATGACAGAGAAAGCAGGACGGACGAGGCGTCCATCCTACGGTTCAAAAAGCGAACAGCCTCTGTCCGGCTTGCGCCGGGCAGAGGCTGTTCTATCGTAACGGCTCGGTTCGTCACCGTCCGTGGGAGGTACATCCCATGATTCCGACGCGAGGTCGGCTCACTGCATCGAATTGTTCCGACATCGAACTCGGCCACTCACCCCATTAGGCGGCTTCGCTCGATGCTTCATCCTCGTCTTCATAGACGAGGTAATACACGCTGTTCAAACATTCCTCGAGTAAATCCTTGATCGCTTCGCTGTTCACCGTTTCGCTCAGGTTCTCCAGCGCGGCCACGATGTTATCGACTTCGTCGCTCGACACATCCTCGTACTCGAAATCCTGCGTATCACTCACGTCCGCAGCCTCCTTGTGTTAGCCGATCCGGTGGATGTCGCTCGTGGCTGAGCGGCCTAGTCGGGCCACCGGGCACAATCTCGATTGTGCCGCATCATCCCGACGCGAGCGAAGTAGCGGTCGTCCGTTCGGCAAGGGAAAGTATCGGCGAAGCGACGTTCCGGCATGAACCAGACGCAGACCGACGGCCGATCGCACCGAGGTTGCTCGTCACGACCGGCGGCATCGTCACAGATTGCCTAGTGCTTTGTCACCGCTTGATCTTGGGGGGTAGCCACGCTCGCCAGAGCGTGGGGTCCATCCAGCGTCTCGCCCACGTTCTGGCGAACGTGGCTACGACAACAACCCCCATTCTTAGGTGTGACAATGCGCTAGCCCACTGTTTAGCGAAATCAAACCGTGGGCTAGCGCCCAATGGCTGATTTGACACGAGAATCAACATGAATGGCGGAGAGCCTCCTCAGCTTGGGGGCGGTGCATTTTCTACGTCCGAGAGTTCTGGAAGTCACCCGCAGCGTGAGCGAGGGCGGACGCTCCACGGACGTGTCGATTTCAGATCGCCCTCGCTCACGCTGCGGGTGACTTGAGCACCGACGCCAACTCTCGGAAGTAGTAAATGCACAGCCCCTTAACCTTCGCCCGGCAAACTCCCTCTTGCCACGAATGGCCTCCCTCGCTACTTTCCCGCCGCGACCGGGCGGCCTGCGCGTTCGGAGTCCTCTCCATTTCGCATCTCAATCCATTCCCTTCGATCCTCTGCGGAACCGACGCATGTGGTGTCCTGCGTGCCGGGCTGACGTTGCGGCCGAGTTGTCTTCGGACAACCGACGCTTCTGTTGCGCGCGGTGCCAGACGGAACTCGGATCGGCGGCCGGTGCGATGGATCGCCCGACCGCACCGATTCGATCGCTCGACACCGAACGAAATGCCCGTGAGTTGCTGGCCCGCTGGTCCACGCAAAACCTGCTCGAACCAGCGGCAGCGGCGTCGCCAACGCAGGCATCTGCCGACGGACGGCCCGGTGGAATGGGAGGCGGAGCCATGACCAATCGACCCGGCTATCGTTTTGACGCACCGCATCCAGCCGTTCCGACACCAACGGCCTCGACGAAGGCGGCGGCGTCCTCGACCACCGACTCGTCCGGTCAGCGGACGGAACAACGGGCACCGCGCCGCAAGAAGCTGCGTCGTCCGCGCATCGCCGAGACCCCGCACGACGATCTTCCGACAACCACCTCGCGCCACGATGAACTCGTGCGAACGGCCATCGCGCAGCCTCAACCACAGCGAACCAACTGGACCGTCATGGCGGGACAGTTGTGCGCGTATGGCGGAGTGGGCCTGCTGACGTGCGGCACGGTGCTGGTTCTGTCGGGTTACTTCGGTGGCCCGGCCAACTACGCTCCGACCGGCTGGTTGATCGCGGCCGTCGGTCAGATGTTGTTGTTCTTGGGTGTGGTCACGCTGGTCTCGGGTGGCATGGAGCAGACCGTCGATGAAGTCGCCTGGCGCATCGATTTTCTTGCCGAGCGGATTGTGCATCTGGAGCACATGGTCGAGGAACGTGAAGCCCGTGATCGGCGAGTCGCTCGCCAACAGCAGCTCTCGCGCCCGGACGATCGCGCCGACGCGGCGTAGAGACGGTTTCAAAACCCAGACAGTCACCCGCAGCGTGAATGGCACTCACTTTAGGTAGCCACGGTCGCCAGACCGTGGGATTTTGCGGTCACGGTGCGATCCCCACGCTCTGGCGAGCGTGGCTACGAATCTA
>JAYUFF010000739.1:0-4296 GCA_043738825.1 Schlesneria sp. | reverse complement strand
TACTTCTTGTTCATCAGAACCTCCTTGTTCAACAGAGGTTCTCCGATTTCAACCCGGTCAATCAACCCCAAATCTGAGACCTGACAGGGCACTAGGGCTGTTCACACAAATGTCGATTAGGGTCAGCTTGTGCTCGCCCTGTTTCTGCCGAAGGAATTCCAACTCGCCCCGGTAGTACTCGAATCGACCTTGCGGTTGAGACCACAACGAGTCGTATTGGCAATCTCCGCTTGGCGTCCAATGGAAGTGATAGGTATAGGGTTGAGAGTTTTTTCCTTCGACCGGTACCGTCCCGTCTGGAACCGACATGACGAGCGAAACGTGGGTGACATTGGCCGACTTCACGTCCGACCAGAGAGCGACATGTCGCAATTCGCCATCGACAATGTACCCGGCAAGATCGACGGGCCAGAAGTTCTGATTCCGAAGTTCCTTGTCGCGGTACTGAATCTCCGCTGCCGGACCATGGAATAAGCGAGAGTCACCACGCTCACGATGCCAGATCGCGGCGACTTTGAGACCGCCGGGCGTCGAATAGGGGCGAAAGCGAACTGGCCGATACTTCAAGGATATCAGTGCTTCATTCAATTCGAGGGCGTCGGTAAACGACGCTGCCTGGCAGAGGGCGAAATCTACGTGGAGCCATCCCATCGCAGCCTCAAACCGTGGCTCCAGTTCGCGCCGGCTGCGGCTTCGCGGCATGCGTTCGGCCAGTGCCGGGTCGTTACGCCAGCCACTTTCGGCAATGCGCTGCTCCGTCTTCAGTTTGCTCAGGCCCTTTAAATTCTTGACGACCGGCGAGTACCAATGTGCCGCACGAAGTCGCATCGCTGTTTTCAGGAGTGGGGACAACTGCTTCGCACTTGCATCCCACCAAGCGTCGCCCAGTTGTACGGCGCGCTCATCGCTGACGGACGCTGACGCATTGAGAGCGTCGTCGTCGAGCTTGGCCGCTGCGCGCAAATCGGGATCAGCGCCGCGTGCCAAGTGCGGCAGACCTCCCTCAAAGTCGAGCTTGACCGCAATGAGGTATCGCCAGACGGAATCATGGGCAGGCGCGTCATCCGACTTGGTTGTCAGAATCTCACTTGCCTTTCGGTAATCCTCCCACAATTTCTGTGATTCGACGACACGCGATTTTCGATCGGCCGCATCCTTGCGAAGTGCATTGCTCTTGAGCTTCGCCGCGATCGCCGCCGCTTGATCGACGGCCAGCACTGCCAAATCGAATCGTTCTGTTTGAATGGACTCCTCGACCAACCCGAAGGCGACCTGAGTCAGCTCCGCATGAATCTTTGAGTCAGTTGGTGCCCGGGCGATGTCGCGGATGGCTTGCAACTGAAGTTGCAAGCCATCGATCTCATAGCGCTTGACCAGTTCGTCAATCGTTTCCCGTACCAAACCGATATTGAATGCTTTGACGGCCAGTCCGTGAGCCTGTGTCAATAACACATAATTCGTGGTAGCCGCTCCGGGTTTGTCTTCCAAGCTGCGAAGCATCTTTCGAGCGAGATCCACTTGCTTGACAGCCGTCTTCGCATTGGATGTCTCCTCGCGAAATATGTCTTTGACTGCGGCGACCGCCGCCTTCTGCTCTTCATCTCTTGGCACAGGCAGTCGATCCTGTCCCTCAACGAAGTTTGGGACGAACACCCAGATCACGAGCATCACCACGAAACGGAAGCATAAGCGACGATCCGCATCGCCACGGATCGCTTCCACACGTGGTTCTTGTTGCTGACCGAGGTGTGTGCGCATGTCGGTTCTCCCGTTGATATCAATCACGAATCGGTTGCAGGATGCCGGTCCCAAACACCCGATTCAAGTGGTCTGATACCGGATGAGTTTTATACCAAGAACACTGGCGAGCGAGGCCCTCGCCAGTGGCACACGACGCATCACAATTCTCACGTCGTCGTGAGTTGCCGACTGGCCAGTAGCATCAACTCGACTGCCTCGCGGCCGGTCATGCCGATGCGGATGCCGAATGATTCGGCCTTCGGCGTGCAGCCGACGATCTTGGAGTCGAACAGGTCTTCCGGCTCGGACAGCGGCTGCGCGGGGGTGCCCTTGCAGATGGCGATGGCCTGACCGAATTCGGCCGGCGTCTTCAGGTCGTAGATGCCGCAGCCGACGATCCCGGCGGTGGTGATGATCGAGCAGTACTGGCCCTGATGCCAGCGGTTGCTGATCCCGAGGGCGGAACCGTTCTCGAATTGCAGTTCGCGGCTGGAGGTGCGTGGCAGCGGGTTGTTCATGGCAGGAGGACCGTTGTGCGAGAGGCGGAAAGACTGAGTGCAAAGTGAGAAGCGAATAGTGACAAATGCAAAATGGAAGACCGTCTTGGCGAGCCATGTGCCCCAGGTGTGGCCGCGTTAGGTATAACACCTCCGTGTGATCGTGCAATGCTGGGTGGTCGTGCCGGAGGGTGGCCTGTCTGCCTCCAACATCGGACTTATTCATGTCGCCATTCGCCGCCGTCTTGATCCTCATCGCCACCGTCGGGCAGACTGAGACCGATGCCGGGCCAACTCGGTCGGTGACCGTGTTTCAAACCGGGCCGCGATTTCAGACGGAGATCGACCGCACGCTGTCGGCCTCGTGGGCGAACGTCGAACTGCGAGACCTGTTGAAAAAGATCGGCGACGAACGGCGGGTCGCGATCCTGCTCGACCGGCGCGTCGATCCGACGGTCCAGTTGCCGCTCAATCTGACGAACAGTTCGTTGCGGGAGGGCGTGCGCGACATGGCCCGGCTGATCGGGGCCGACATCAGCGTCGCCGAGCCGGTCGTCTACGTCGGACCGCCCGCCGCCACTCAACGGTTGCGGACGCTGATCGAGTTACGGTCGAGCGAACTGTCCTCGCGCGAGTCCCCCATCCCCGAGAAGCGGCGGGTTGAGCTGGCCGCGCGGCACACCGTCACCTGGCAAGATTTGGACTCACCGGTCGAGATCGTGCAGCGCATCGCGGATCGCTACCGGTTGACGATCGGCCATCTCGATAAGTTGCCACATGACCTGTGGGTGGCGAACACGCTGCCGAGTGTGACTGCCGCCGAAGCGCTGTCGCTCGTGCTGATTCAGTTCGATCTGACCTTCGCCTGGACTGTGGCCAAGGAAGGCGGGGCGGGGCTGGGGATCGAGTTGGTCTCGGCCCCGGAGCGGCCGGTGATCGAGAAGCGTCACCGCCTGAAGGGGCGAACGGTGGCGGAGGCTCTCAGACTGGTGAAGCAGTTCGCGCCGGACCTTGATGCGAAGGTTGACGGTTCCGATCTCGTGGTGCGTGGTCTGCTGGAGGAGCACGAGGCGGTCGCCGCGCTGTTCGGTGGCTCAGCGACCAAGAAGCCCGACGCGGCCACCGGCGTCAAGCCGATCAAGCAGCGTCTGTTCACGCTGAAGATCGACCGAGTCCCCGTCCGCGTTCTGATGAAAAAACTCGAAGAGTCCGAGATCGTCTTCGAGTACGACGCCGAGCAACTCGCCGCCGCCGGGATCGACCTCGACCAGCCGATCAAACTCGAAGTCGAAAAAGCCTCCGCCGCCGATTTCTTCAAAGCGGTCTTCGATCCCCTGCGACTAACCGTCGAAATCGACAACCTGACGGTCAAGCTGAAGCCGAAGCGATTGTAGTGGTCGATCTATCGCAAAATGTCAGCCAACTCTCGGAAGGCGAGTCGCGGGAGCGACTCGCCTACTAGCTTCAGTCGCTCCCGCGACTGAGATTCTGAGCCTGACATTGATCGGTAGGTGGACCACTTACCGAACTGGGAGGCTCTGTACGACGAGGCCGCCCGAAGAAATCCCGCCCCAAACAAACCAGCGGCCGGAAGAACCACCACGTCTCCACCGCAAAGCTCCTTGCCAAGAAAAATTCAAGCAAACCCCCACGAAACAACCGAAGCAAAGACCTTGAAACTTGAAAGGGGTGGCACAGCACATCCTACGATTTGTTGGGCAAATATCCGGATCGCAATCTAAATTCTTGCTGAGAGCAAAAATTTCCACTTGAAGATGTCGATGTGAGGGGTTAGCGTTACCGGCCGATCCAAGCGTTCTCGATCGTGTCCAATTCGATTCTGATTTCTTTCTTCTCTGTCTGATCTATCGTGTTTCGTGGTCTATCCCGTCGGTTTCGTTTCGTGACGACCGTTCGGAAGATCGCGTTTGTTTGTTGCCCTTGTTGCATCTCTCTTGAAGGAGGTTCTCATGCGTCGGCGCGGTTTCACTTTGATCGAATTGTTGGTGGTGATCGCGATTATCGCGGTCCTCATCGCCCTGCTGCTCCCTGCTGTCCA
>JAYUFF010000738.1:0-11385 GCA_043738825.1 Schlesneria sp. | reverse complement strand
CGCACGACGGCCATCGCCGGGAACCATGAGTTCGCAATGTGCTCGGCGCTCGGTTGGCTCTCCAGTCGCGAAGGCTCGAACTGGGGCGAGCGGTGGGTCAAGCACTACAACTCGGAACAGACGTTCGCTTCGTACGGAGCCGAAGCTGGCAACCTGGACGATCTCAATGCGAAGGTTCCCGCCGAGCATCACGAACTACTCACGAACCTGCCGTGGTGCGTCGAGCACCCGCAACTGTTGTTCGTTCACGCGGGGCTGAATCCGAACGCACCGTTTTCCACGCAGCTTCGCATTCTCCATCAGAAGGACTTCTCGCTGAATCGGCCCGAGTGGCTGTGCGAGAAGTCGTTCGTCGAAGCCGACCCGCCGCGAGATTGCCCGTTGACGGTCGTCTCCGGCCACGTTCGAGTTGACGAAGTTCAGATCCGCTCGAAACGCATTCTGATCGACACGACAGGCGGAGACGGCGGCGATCTCAGTTGCGTGCTGATGCCCGAGAAGAAGATTGTCTCTTCCGGCAGCAGCCAAGCGCCCAAGCCGCCCCGTGCGATGGCGACCGCATCCTCTGGCAAGTCGTCTTGGTGGAACCTGTGGGGTTGAGCCGTCACGACGCCTGTCGAGCCAGGGACATCGCCTTCTTGAAATTGGGTGCCACGGTCACGGAGCTTCGACGTGGCTGTGCGAGGACGTGAAGGCGGTTTTCCAATCTCACGGCCACGTCGAAGCTCCATGACCGTGGCACCCCATCTCCCAGATTCAACAAGGCGATGGCCCTGTTGTTACACTGAGTTGACTCGGCTCGCTCCACAAACCTCGCTATGCTTCGCCGCCTACGAACCGGCTTCGGTTCCAAATCCTCTGCGGCGGCGATGCACTCATGTTTGTCATCGGTCTCGAAACCAGCGGGCTGGTCGGCAGCGTCGCGTTGTTGCGCGAGGGCCAGCTCCTCGAACAGCGTTCGCTCGGTGAGGCCGGTCGCCGACACGCTCAATCACTCGTGCTGGAACTGCATGAGTTGTTGAAGGCTCACGGCGCGAAGCCGCTCGATGTCCAAGCCATCGCTGTCAGCAAAGGCCCGGGCAGTTTCACCGGCTTGCGAGTGGGACTCGTCTGCGCCAAGACGTTTGCCTACGCGACCGGCTGCCAGTTCGTCGCGGTCGATACGTTGGAAGCCATCGCCGACAACTGTCCGCCCGATGTGCGAGGCGTGTGGGTCGTTGAGAACGCTCAGCGCGGAGACTTTTTTGTTGGGAGGTACGAGCGAGACGATGCCGACAATTGGCGTCAGTCTGGTCCGATTCAAACTGTCACCGCCGAGGAATGGCTCGTCGCGAGATCGGCCGACGAAACCATCACGGGACCGGGCTTGGCTCACGCGGAACTTCAGGCGGTTCGAGCCAGACTGCTCACCGACGAAGCGTTTGCCAGGCCAAGAGCCGGCACGATCGGACGACTCGGTCAACGCAAGCTGCTCGCACGCAACGCGGCCTCGTCTCCCGATGACTTTGATTTCTGGAAGGCTGTGCCGTTCTACATCCGCCCCAGCGCGGCGGAAGAACAACGAGCGAAGCAGACCGAGACATCCACCACGCCGGGTTCGTAAGGAGGGCGGCAGGAATTGTTCGCTCCACACCAACCCGAAGCGTGAGCGAGGGAATCTGGCCGCAACTCCTCGCTCACGCTTCGGGTTGGTGTGTCCAGTTTTCCAAATGACACTGTTCGGACCAAGCCGTTCGTGTCGAAATCAGGAAGTGTTGATTTGTCTGGCCATTCCCCGCTAGACTCTGGCCGTCCCGACTGAATGGCTTCTGGCATTGAGGCCGGTTGCTCCCACCGTCACGCGGCCTCCACCCACGGAGGCTCCCACCCTGCTGGAGATTTGCATCATGCTCACGATCCTCGGACAGCGGCAACGTTTTTGCGATCAGGTCTCACGGCGAGACTTCCTGCGCATCGGTGGCTTGGCAATGGGTGGCCTGACGCTGCCGAAGCTGTTGCAAGCCGAGCAGGCCGCTGGCGGTCGAGCGACCGGCAAGTCGATCATCAACATTTATTTGCCGGGCGGTCCGACTCACCTGGACACGTTCGACATGAAGCCCAAGGCCGCGAAGGAGTTTCGTGGTGAGTTGCTGCCGGTCGCAACCAGCGTCCCCGGCATGGAGATTTGCGAACTGATGCCGAAGCTGGCTCGCATGGGCGACAAGTTTTCGGTCGTCCGTTCGATCACGGGCCTGCGCGACGAACACGCTCCCCAGCAAAGCGACTCGGGCTGGAGCGAATCGTCGCTGCGAAATATGGGCGGTCGGCCGGGCATTGGTTCGGTGATGTCGAAGCTGTGGGGTCCGTCACAAACGACGCCTCATGGCGCGGCACCGACCTTCGTCGATCTGACCGGTTGGACCAAGACCGGCTTCGTCGGGCAGATCAATGCCGGCTTTCGACCCGATGGCGAAGGCCGTCAAAATTTGTCGCTCAACAATCAGGTCAATCTCAACCGGCTGGACGATCGCAAAGGATTGCTCACCGGGCTGGATCGACTGCGGCGAGACATCGATTCGCACGGGATGCTGAACGCGATCGACAGCTTCACCGAACGAGCGGTCGGAATCGTCACCTCGGGTGAGTTGGCGAAGTCGCTTGATTTGCGAAACGAAGACCCGCGCCTGCTGGCTCGCTACGGCGTCGGCAAAGATCAGGGCTTTGGCAACGAACGTTTTGTCCTCGCGCGGCGGTTGATTCAAGCGGGCGTCCGCTGCGTGTCGCTCTCGGTCGGTGGCTGGGACACTCACGGAGACAACTTCAACCAGATGCGCCGCCAGTTGCCGCCGCTGGACCAGGCGCTGACCGGGTTGATCGAAGACCTCGACGCTCACGGACTGCTCGACCAAACGATCATCATGATGTCGGGCGAGTTCGGGCGCACGCCGCGCATCAACGGTACGGCCGGCCGCGATCACTGGTCCCGCGCGTCGTTCTTCTTCCTCGCGGGAGGCGGCATGCGTCACGGCCAGATGATCGGCGCGACGAACCGCAACGGTGAAGAGCCGATCGAGCGACCGGTTCACATCCAGAACGTCTTCCACACGGTTTACCATCAGCTCGGCATCGACGCGAATTCGGTGACGCTCAACGATCCGAACGGTCGGCCGCAGTATCTGGTCGATGACCGGAAGCTCATCACCGAACTGATCTGATTCAATTTTGCTTCCCGCTCAAGACTGATTCCTTCTCAACACCCCGGCTGCCTCACGGCAGTCGGGGTGTTGTTTTTGAAGGATTGATGAATTCCGGCGCAACTCGATTTCGGTGGAGGCACTCGTCCTCTAACATCCCGCCTCATCAGAAATGACCCGGCGCGAATTCACATCGTTCGGCCACAACCCAAAAGAAAACAGAATCAAGAACGCTAATTCTCACTGATCGACACTCATCAGAATTAGCGAAGATCAGTGTCAATCAGTGTTCCAGATTCTTCGCGGCCACCGAAGAAACAAAACGTTGGTAGTACGAAGGAGTCCGTGATGCGTCGAGAGTTGCTGGCCGAAGCGTTGGGCACGCTGTTCCTGGTGTTTGCGGGTTGCGGGGCCATCGCGGTGAATGAGGTCCGCAGCGGCGCGGTGACTCACGTTGGAATCTCACTCGTGTTCGGACTGATCGTGCTGGCGATGGTCTACACGTTGGGAGACATCTCCGGCGCGCACATCAATCCGGCGGTGACATTGGGGTTCTGGTCGGTCGGGCGGTTCCCCGGTCGTTCCGTTCCGGGCTATCTCGGTGCGCAAGTGGCCGGTGCATTTGTGGCGGCGTTGTTGTTGAAGTTCCTCTTCCCCGAATCGACCTCGCTCGGTGCGACGCACGCTTCGGGGACGGCTCTGCAATCGTGTGTGCTGGAGGGAATCCTCACATTCATGCTGATGTTCGTGGTGTTGGCGGTCTCGACAGGTGCGAAGGAAAAAGGAATCACGGCAGGGATCGTCGTGGGGGCGGTGATTGCCCTCGAAGCCCTGTTTGCCGGCCCGATCTGTGGTGCGTCGATGAACCCCGCCCGGTCACTGGCTCCCGCCGTGATGAGCGGCTCGGTGGGAGACCTCTGGATTTACTTCGTCGGTCCGATCGGCGGAGCGCTGCTCGCCGGAGCGGTGTTTAGATGCATGCAGGTTGGCAGCGACAGTCAACAGCCTCAAGAAGTCACACCGTAGTCCCGCCGCTCCGTCGGCGGAACATCCGGTCGGCGGAGCGACCGGACTACAGTCAGGTTCGTTGGAGAAAGCCGCGTCATGACAGAAGCCGCCCGCCCGCGAGTCCTCTTCGTCTGCGTCGAGAACTCGAACCGCAGCCAGATGGCCGAGGCTTTCGCCCGGATTCACGGGGGCGACCGCGTGGAAGCGTGGAGCGCCGGCTCGCGGCCTTCGGGGCGGATCAATCCGAAAGCGATCGAGGCGATGCGCGAACTCGATTACGACCTGACCTCGCACACTTCAAAGTCTCTCGAAGAGATCGCGCCCGGTGAGTATGCCGCGGCCGTGACGATGGGCTGCGGAGACGCCTGCCCCAACGTGGCGGCAAGGCTTCGCGAAGACTGGCAGATCCCCGACCCGCGCGAGATGCCGCCCGAACAGTTCCGCGAAGTACGCGACCTGATCGAACGCAAGGTCCGCGAACTGCTCGGCAAGTTGGAGTGAAGCCTCGAAGTCCGGCTTTTCTGAAAGCCGGACTTCAGCTGCGCAGTCAGTCGGTCGTGGTGGGAACCCAGAAGACGGCGGTGTCGCCAATCTTTGCCTCATTGAACGCATCTTGCAGAGCGTTCTCGGCGGACGGTCGCGATGAGCCTTTGCGGTAGACCCGCACGCGAATGCCGTCCGCGTCACCGGCCGCTGCCTTGGCGAGGGCGATCACTTCGGCGATTTCGACGGGGCGGTCCCCCTCGGCCGAGCGGATGAAGTACGACCGGTCATCGATCACCACCTTGATGACGGGCGGCACATTCGTCGGCGGTTTGACATCGCCTTCGACCGGTTTCGAGGTCGGGTCAACTGGCGGCTCGCCAAGGGTAGCTGGAGCCGGATCGCCGATCCCCACACCGACGATGCTTCCGCCGCCGAAGCCTTTCCAGAAATTGGGCAGATACTGCCCGACGATCACTCCCGCGACGAGAGCTGCCCCAAGGATATATCGCTTTTTCACATTGACCTTTCTTGTTCGAGGAACAGTCGGACGGCGCGCTACCTCAACTTTTGTTTAAGAACGCGGCACGGTATCGGGGCGATAGCCGAGCACAGCATACTCGAAACGGGCTGCGCCGTTGCTGTCGATCCGCATGCGTTCGGCTACGACCGGCAACCCCTTGATGACGGCCAGTCGGTTGGAAAACCGCGAGTCTCCGTAGCTGACCAGGATCAGCACGACGCTCTTCGTCTGCGGGAACGATTTATACAGCTTGAACATCTCGTCGGAGAACTGTTCGGGACTCTCGACTACGCCGGTTTGCAACCGCTTCTGGTGCGAGCCGGCCGTCACCACGAGTGCCCCGTTCTCTTGAAGGTAAACCTCCCACACGTCGAATCGTTTTTTCATTTCGGAAAACGTGAGGAGGTGATCGACGACCTGATCGCCACGCGCGGTGGCCAGTGATTGGAATTCCTTTCGCAGCGCGGCGATCTCGGCGGGAGACAACCCCGCCTCATCCTGACTGCGGCGTTGAGCGATCTTCTGAATCGTGGCCTCGGGGATGCGGAACAGTTCGCCGAACAGACGGCCCAACTGTTCGACGCCCGAATGCTCCGCCTTATCGACAGCTCGCTGACGGTCCTCCCACTGCGAAAGCTGTTGTTGCAGGTCGGTCAACTGGCGCTGCAGGGCCTCCATGCCCGTCGCCGATGTCTGGCGTTCGGCCTCGATCCGCTCGGTCTGTTTCTGCGCGACGGTCTGCACTTCGAGATACTGCGCGAACATCACGATCAGCAGCAGATCGAGCAGCGAGGCGAGTTGAAACGTCAGCTTGCGGGCAGGAGTCATGCGTTGCCCTCCGTGACGAGTGACAACTCGCGCTTGGCCCGGGCGATCGTCTCGCGCACGTGCTCGCGGTTTTCACCGAGTCGGCGGAAGCGGGTCTCGACGAGGCTGTTCAGAAACATGAGCACGATCGCGGCGAGCAACCCGGCGAACGTCGCCCACACCGAATCGCCGAAGTTCCGCACGATGTCCGAGACCGTTTTCTGGGAGTCTCCGTGCCCCGACTGCAACGCCGCGCCGATGGCCAGAATCGTCCCGAGCACTCCCGCCAGCGGATAGGCTTCGATCATCGTGCGACAGACGGTGTAACAGGTCTCGAACGACTGCGATTGCAGATAACGCCGCTCTTCATCAAGGATGCGCAGTCGCAGAGTCAGCGCCTGCCGCTCGGTCTTCTTCGAGGGATCGTCGAGGACATCCTTCACGTCGGCCAGAAACGCATCAATCTGGTCGGACAGACTGATGCTGCGATCGAGCAGGCTGCGGTGCTTGAGCTCCCGCGTGAAGGCATCGAAATCGTTGGCCATGCGCCGCAGGTCGCGCCGCGCCCAGCCAATCATCCACAGAAAGGCGAAGAAATGCAGGATGGCGACGCCCGCGATGACGGGAGCCGACAGTCCAGCCAATCGACTGAGCAATTCGGCGGAGAGTTCTCGGAGATGCGGCGGCATGGAAAATCGTCTCGCTGTGTGAGTCGCATTTGGCTGGAGGAGCGGTTGAGAAGAAGTATCAAGAAAACCGGAGTCGGGACGTTGCTATGAACGAGTCAAGTTCTGGCGTTGTTTTCAAAGTAGCCATCATCGCTCCGCGTGATGAGCCTTTTCAGATTAGACGACTGATTCTGGAAGGCTCATCACGCGGGCGATGATGGCCACTTTGACTTGAATCGATTCTAGCTCAGCCTTGAGGCCGCGTGGAGACAAGAGTACCGTCCGGCTCAGCCTTTGAGCAGGAACTTTGCCGCATGTCCGTGCCTTCATCTGATGCCGCCGACTGGATTCGCATTCGCGGGGCGAGGACGCACAACCTGCGAGGGATCGATGTCGATCTGCCGCTGGGAAAACTGACGGTCATCACGGGAGTCAGTGGCAGCGGCAAGAGTTCGCTCGCGTTCGACACGCTCTTCGCCGAGGGTCGCCGCCGTTATTTGGCGACCGTCTCACCGCAGACGCGCGAGTTGTTGCAGCGTCTCGAACGGCCCGATGTCGATCTGATTGAGGGTCTGCCGCCGACACTCGGAATTGAACAGCGCACGCGCGGACCGCGCCGCCGCACCACGCTGGCGACGATTGCCGAGGTCTACGACTACCTGCGGCTGTTGTACGCGCGCATCGGGCGGCTGCACTGTCCGACGTGCCGCCAACCGGTGTCGTCTCAATCGCGCGAAGCGATTGTCGAGCAGGCACTGCGACTGGAAGACCGCCAGAAGGTGCTGATCCTGTCGCCCGTCGTTCGCGGTCAAACCGGTTCGCACGCGGAGGTCTTCGCGCGAATTGTGCGAGACGGATTCGTGCGAGCCCGAGTGGATGGCGAACTCGTCGATGCCGCCACTCCGCTGCCGCTGATCGCCACGAAACCGCACAGCATCGAAGTCGTCGTCGATCGACTCATCATCAAGGAGGGAATCCGCAGCCGCCTCGAAGAGTCGATCGACCTCGCGCTGGAACTTGGTCAGGGCCAGTGCGTGCTGAGTCACGAGGCGGACGGCGGCTGGCACGACCGTCTCTACAGCAGTCGCCTCGCCTGTGCGACATGCGGCGTCAGTTTTCCGACTCTCGAATCGAGCGACTTCAGTTTCAACAGCGCTCGCGGCGCGTGTGCCGCCTGTCACGGCCTCGGCGTCAGCCCGTCTGTGTCATTCGGAGCGGTGGGCGTAAGCCCTCTGGTTCCGCATGCCAAGCGAGTGACCTCCACAACGGAACACGCCTCCACCGCAACGCCATGTTTCGTGTGTGCAGGCCGACGCCTCGCCCCGCTGCCTCAATCGGTGCTGATCGCCGGACGATCGATCACGGACATCGTGGCCCTGCGCGCCGATGAAGCGTGGCGCTGCATCGACGACTGGTCGCGATTATTCGACGCCGTGTCAGGCAACGTCGCCGCCGAGCAACTCGCGGCGCGGCACATCCTGCCCGAGGTGGCCTCGCGCCTGAGATTCCTCGTCGAGGTGGGACTCGAATACCTGACGCTTGACCGTGCGGGAGATTCGCTCTCGGCGGGCGAGTTCCAACGGGCGCGATTGGCCGCCAGCCTCGGAAGCCAATTGACGGGAGCCTGCTACGTCGTCGATGAGCCAACTGCCGGATTGCACTCGCGCGATACGGATCGCTTGTTGCGGACGTTGCTCGATTTGCGAGACCAAGGGAACACGGTCGTCGTCGTCGAGCATGACCTTGATGTCGTGCAGCGGGCTGACCATGTGATCGACATCGGACCAGGAGCCGGTCTGCACGGCGGTCGATTGTTGGCGGCCGGGCCACCTCGCGAAATCGTCCTCAGCGAAACATCCGTCACCGGCCGAGAACTGCGTCGTCGCGCGACGGGCCTGCTGAAAGATGACTCGTCATTTCAACCGCAGCGCTGGCTGACGCTGTCCGGCGCGACGCTGCACAACCTGCAAGACGTGACGTTGCGAGTTCCGCTCGGCGCGCTGGTCTGCATCACGGGCGTCAGCGGCTCGGGCAAGACATCGCTCATGATGCAGACGCTTGTCCCCGCAGTGCGTCGTCAACTGGGCGAGACCCGTGCGACAGGCGGTTCATTTCGCGAGTTGCTCGGCGTCGAACAGATTAAACGACTGACGCGAGTCGATCAGATGCCGCTCGGCCGGTCGGGGCGTTCCACTCCAGCGACCTATTCGGGCGTGTGGGACGAGGTGCGGCAAGTCTTCGCCAAAACGAAGGAGTCGCGGCTGCGCGGTTTCACCGCGCGACGGTTCAGTCCGCAGAGCCTCGACGGACGCTGTTCGCGCTGCGCCGGTCGAGGCACTCTTGCGCTGGGCCAGAAGAGTCTGTTCGAGTGGTCAGTCCGCTGTCCCGAATGCAACGGCAGCCGCTTCAACCGGCAAACGCTCGCGGTGAGATATCGAGGCCTGACCGTGGCCGATGTCCTCGACATGAGCTTTGAAGCCGCCGCCGACTTCTTCGCAAATCTGCCTCGACTGGCGCGGCCGCTGGCGCTGTTCCGCGATCTCGGGCTGGGTTACCTGAAGCTGGGCCAACCGGCAACAACGCTCTCGGGCGGCGAGGCACAGCGCGTGAAACTTGCCACCGAACTCGTCACTTCGCACGAAACGACTTCCACACTATTCATCCTCGACGAACCGACATCCGGCCTCCACTCGGCCGACGTGGCGCAGTTGCTCGACGTGTTGAGGCGGCTCGTTCGCGCGGGGCATTCGGTTGTGGTTGTCGAACACAACCTCGAACTGATCGCCGCCGCAGACTGGCTGATTGACATCGGCCCCGAAGCGGGGGACACCGGTGGACGGATCGTCGCGGAAGGCCCACCGTCTCTCGTTGCGAAGTGCGAAACCAGTCACACCGGTCACGCCCTGCGGGCAGCTTTCAAGCTGTCGGCGACTGAGGCAACTCTATGAGAATAACGTACCCGCCGATTGAAGCCTGAAGCGCAAGCGAAGTCTTCCTTCGCTTGCGCTTCAGGCTTCAATCGGCAAATCATTCTCCGTGGGTTGCCTGAAAAAAAACAGCCCGGTCGAGCAAGCGACCGGGCTGGTGTCACAGCAGCAACATGTCTTGGCGATCAAGCGGTCGCAGGGCAACCTGATGATCCAGTCACCGAACGGCGAAAGGTGCAGATGACGGAGGCGCAACGGCCACGGGAGCGGCTGCGGCCAAGTGATCCCACGTGAACAGCTTGGACTCAAAATCCGTGATCTTGAGGAAGCCCTTCTTGACGCCCGGTTCCAGCGCGACGCCAGTCTCGGCCAATTTCTTGGCCAGAGGCGAATCTTCGATGAGTACCCCGTCATCCGGGATCGTTCGCCACCATTGCAAGTGTGGCCAGTCGCGTTGCACGTTGGCCAGCACTGTCTGGAGCGTACGCCCCGCAACACCCGGCTTGAAACCTGCTCGCGTCGCCACTTCGGTATAGGTGCCAAACTTGTCGATGCGCTTCAGTTCCCACACCACTTCTGCCACATTCTCAGCCCGTACGGATGCCACTCTGGTCTCCTTCCTGTTCGCCTCACGCGGCAACGATGGCTTGATCGGCGACGTTTCACCGATCGAACCCGTCCCCAAACGCTCGGCAGGTTTGGAAAATAACAGGCGGCAAACAACTGATGCTTCTGACTCAGTTTTCGCCGCCATACAGTTCTGTTGAAGTTGTGTGTAGGCTACTCGAATCGACAGGCCGGAACAACCCTTGAGAGCACCGGACGACCCGTCCGCGCGAGGCCGCTGTCGCAGCGATCAGCCACCGGTGACGACAACTTTGAACTGATGAAAAGGACCAACGCGTGAGGCCCGAGGAAGACTGTAGCAGCCACGATCACGACCATCACGACCATCACGATGATCCCGAGTATCGAGTCGGCGAGTTCAAGTTCGGCGCGGATGCAGCGTATCGGGGACACGGGATTCAATTCCGTTACCCAGGTGACTGGACCGTGGCTGAAGACACCGGCCCCGACGAAACGACGATCTCGGTTCACAGTTCCGGCGTGTCATATTGGTCGTTGACGTTGATTGAAGACGCTCCCGATCCGAGCGGCATCATTGACACGGTTCTCGCGGCGTACCGCGGCGAATACACGGACCTCGATGTTTACGAGCCGACTGCGAAGTTTCGATACCCCGCCGTGGCACGCGACATCGACTTCGTCTGTCTCGATCTGGTGAACTCGGCGTCGTTGAGGGCCTTTCGGACCAACCGGCGCACGGTGCTCGTGGTGTTTCAGGGAACCGACCGCGAGCTGGAACTGACCCGCCCCGTGTTGGAGTCGATGACGGAAAGTTTGTTGTGCGAGGAAGGTTTGCCCGTTGATGAGGTTGACGAACTTGATGACTAGTGCTGTGTCACACCTGAGAATGGGGGTTGTTGTCGTAGCCACGTTCGCCAGAACGTGGGCGAGACGCTGGATTGACCCCACGCTCTGGCGAGCGTGGCTCCCCCAAGATCAAGCTGTGACAAAGCACTAGTTTTGAAATGTGCTCTACCGAGAAATCAAAAGCGGCGATCAATCGCCGCACTCCAAAATCAATCATCGCCCGACTTCACCGGCTCACCGCCGCGCGGCTGTTGAACCACCGACAAGCCGGGTGCTCCGGGTCGCGACAGCGGGTAGATCACAAGCGGTTCCGAAGCCTTGGCCGCAGCGGGGTACTTGACCTTCGCCCTTTCATGAGCCAC
>JAYUFF010000737.1:0-11400 GCA_043738825.1 Schlesneria sp. | reverse complement strand
GCCGGACGGTGCATCCGCTGTGGCAGATGCTCCAGCAATGTGCGGAACGATTTGGCCCGAGTACGGAACCGCTGAAGCGGCTGCCACCGCAACCGTCTCTGGACCCGAGCCGCTCCGTCCGACAGGCGGCGGGAGCCTTGATCGGTCTGGCGGCGCGAACGAACACGACCACGTTTGAGGCGGCCTTGCAGGAGTTGAACGACGGACTCCGGCGGGAGTTTGAATCGAGGAACTTTGACGACGATCTGCAACGCAAGGCGATTGAACTCGGCATTCGGCTGGATGAGGAGGACGCATGAGCTTCCTCCTTGATGGCGATCAACCCACTCGCAAGACGCGGGACGAGTGGCTTCAAGAGATGCCGGACGAACTCCGGGTCAAGCTGGAAGACATTCTCAAATCGCGTGATCTCCTGCGCTGGATCGTGGCAGGGATCGAAGCCGTGGGAGTGGCCGGTGAGCATCTCCTCGCGCTGACGATTTACCTGACCGGCACGTCGCGGCTGCTGGAGCATCCCCTGGCCGTGATCGTGCAAGGCCCGTCGTCGTCGGGCAAGTCGTATGTGATCGAACGGGTGGCCCGGCTGTTCCCGGTGGAAGCCGTGCTGATGGCCACCGACATCACACCGAACGCCCTCTACTATCTGCCGCCCGGCGAACTGGAACATCGGTTTGTCGTGGCGGGCGAGCGATCCCGGCATCATGGCGATGAGTCCGCTCAAACGACGAAGGCGCTGCGGGAGATGATCTCCGCCGGTCAGTTGGTGAAGGTGCTCACGGTCTCCGATCCCGAAGGCCCGAGAACCGTGACGGTCCAACAGCAGGGGCCGATTGCGTATGCCGAATCGACCACGGCTCCCGAGGTGTTTGAAGAGGATGCGAATCGGTGTCTGGTGCTACAACCCGACGAACGTCCCGAACAGACACGCCGCATTCTCCTGGCGAGCGGTCGCCGACAGGCGGGACAGAGTTCCGTGGAAGAGCGGGAGCAGTTGCGACGGGAGTTTCACGCCCTGCATCGTCTGCTGGAATCCCTGCCCGTCGTCATCCCCTTCGCGGAAAACCTCGCCCGGCTGTTCCCCAGCGAACCGCTGGAGGTCCGTCGGACGTATGGGCATGTGACGAGCATGATTCAAGCCAGCGCTCTGTTGCATCAACTCCAGCGACCTCGCGACGAGTCGGGACGAATCGTCGCACAGCCGGAAGACTACTGGCTCGCTCAACTGCTACTGAATGAAGTGTTGGCGCGCAGCATCGGGCACAAGTCTGCGAACGCTCTGAAACACTTTGTAAAGCGGTTGCGAGACTTCACCGGGGAGCACACGGCGAAGGAACTGGCGCAAGCGATAAAGATGAGCGACCGAATCGTCCGCGAGCACTTGGATGCCCTGCTTCAACTGGGAGTCATCGAACAAACGGCCCCCGCGCGAGGACCGATCCCCGCCAGATGGCTCATCCGTGCAGACATCGAACTGCGTGAACCGGACAACAATCCGTTGCCCTCGTTGGAAGAAGTCTGCGGAGTGGACGAAGACACGCTCCCCTTGCCGGAAATGCCGGCGGATTGGCCATCCGCCGACTCAACGGATGTCCCGTTCTGAAGTTAAGTGTTGTCGGCGAACAAAACGCGAGGACGCCCCCCATGAAGGGGGCGGATATTTCAAGTCACGAGTTGGGAACCATTGCTTGTTGCTAGCGAAAGGAATTGCCATGCGTCATCAGCCAGGAACGGTCGGTTCAATCAGTGAGCACGAAGCCTACAGCAAGCAAGAAATCCTGCGACTACTGAAGGTATCGCAGAAGGTTTGGGATAAGATGCTCGACGAGGGACTTCCGTACACAAGTGTCGGTCACACACGTTGGGTGACCGGGAAAGACCTCATTGAGCATTTCTCCAGGAACGCAGAAAGAAAGCGAGAAACATGACCAACACTTTGAGAATTGAAAGGACTCCTCTATGTCGAGGAAGCCCGAAATCGGCAATGTTCAACTCTATCCGAATCGGCCGGTGGGCGCGTCGGACAAGAACGGCTACGTGCTCAAATTCTATTGTCCCATCCGCTGCCAGCGGGTGCGAAAGAACTGTGGCACGCGTGACCAGCGTGAGGCTCGACGGATTCAGCGGGAATGTCAGAAGCGTCTGTTCAACGGTGAATACGTTGCGTCGGACGGTGCCATCGTGGAGCAACGCGTTACGGCGTCTCCACGAAAACCTGTCGTCCCTCATGTTGCGGAGACCAACCGTGGCAAGAGTTGGGACGAAGCCTATGACCGTTTCCGGCAGCATCGTTCCAGCCGTCTCCGAAAGGCATCGCTCACGCACGCGTTGTCGCGCTTGCAACTCGCCGAGCGGATCTTCTTGGAGTACTTCCAAGAGCAAGGCCGTAGCGAGGACTTATGCCTCAGCGACTGCTGCAACTTGGAGATGCTGGAGTATCTCCAAGAGCGGCTGCTGGCAGGTGACGAATGTCGGTACGACCACCGTTCACCCAACACGGTCAACAGTATGCTGGGGGCTGTGATGGCATTCGTGCGATACTGTCACGCTCACGAGTGGATCGACCGCGTTCCACAACTGCAGAAGCTGGAAGTAGACCACGTGATGAAGGGGCGTCCGATTACTGCGGGAGAATTCGAGCGTCTGCTCGCTGTGACTCCGCAAGTCGTCGGACAAGGAAGTGCCGAATCGTGGACGTTCACTCTCCGAGTTCTTTGGGAGAGTGGCTTTCGCATTGGTGATGTGATGGATTTCTCGTGGGACGATGACCGGCACATCCATCCGGTCTGGCCCGAACAGCAAGCGCAGCATCCGACGCTTGTCGTTCCATCCACGCAGAAGAACGGGATGCATCAAGAGATCCCCATGCTGCCGGATTTGCGAGAGTTGCTCTTGAGCGTTCCCGAGCAGGATCGAAGGGGGTGGGTCGTCAATCCGCAGCCGGTGGAATACCAACTCCAGTTGTCGGGCAATCGACGGTCCTCAAGCCGCGTATCGCGTTCAGTGGAACGATTGACGAAAGAACACGTCAGCCGGGTGATCGCGAAAATTGGCAAGGAAGCCGACGTGGTGGTGCGTCAGGCGGATGAACGTAAGAAGAATCGGGTGAAATATGCCAGTGCTCACGATCTGCGTCGGGGCTGCGCCCTGAGGCTGATCAATGCGGGTATTTCATCCGAGACGCTGATGGTCGTGATGCGGCACGCTGACTTTGCGACCACGCAAAAGTTCTATGGTGCCACGCGCTCTGCACAGTCTGCGGCGGCAGAAGTGCAAGAGAAGTGTTCCGCCGAACAAACCCCCGAGTTAGTGGGGGGATTAGTGGGGGGACTGGAACCGGCTGCCCACTTGTCCGTATCTGAGGTGCAGAAGATTAAGTCTTTGCTGGCTTCACTTTAAGAATTACACCCCGCTGGGCTCGAACCAGCAACCTTCGGTTCCGTAGACCGATGCTCTATCCAATTGAGCTAGGGGTGCAAAAACATCGACACCTCAATCAACGCGATCTCAGGGGAATGTCGGTGTTGGACACGGGCAGAGTCTAGCGAAAACTGGTGTTCACGCAAGAGACGGGAAGAGCTTGAACTTTGGCAAGTCATCCGTCCATTTGTGGTTGGTATCGCGGCACACCGGGAGAAGCATCAATTACCGAATGGAGTGTCTTGTCCGCAAGTGCCTGCCGGCTTTGGATGATCATTGGAGGCCGAATCCGGAAACGACTCTGACCGCTCATTATTCAGCCCATGAGTCGGCTGCTTGGCTTGTCTTGGCAACTTGGCATCGAGTTGGGTTGCGGGTGAAACCCGCGCTGGGCGATCCAACGTTAGCGGCCGAAGACCTCCGGTACTTCTTCCTTCACACGGATGAAGTCTGCGTCGTACTCGGGGCGATCAGCTAGGCACCGGCCACCAGCTCATAGAGCCCGTCACCGAGATGTATGAGCTTTCGTTGCCGGACCAACTCTGCCCACACCGCCGGGGGAAACGGGAGGGGAGGCATGATCGCCACAATGCCCGGGCCGCCACCGTTGGTCATTGGTCCGTAGCCCAGCTTGGACTGGTAGTCGAGTCGAGTCAGTTTGAGTCGTTTTTTGAAGGCTTTCAGCGCGCGTTTGAGTTCGTCGCCGGATGGCCCTTCGCTGGACGCTCCTTCGTTCAGTGGTGTCGCGGCCGCGTCTGTCATGAGCTGCTCCTGGTGAGTTGAAATCCCGACTCGTTTTTTGGGAACGCCTGGAAGGTGCCTCTGGGTGCCGATCTCCGGCATGGTTCGCGGATGAACTCGCTACAGGCGGGCGACGGATTGCATTTGGCGGAAGTGCCCAGCGGTCTCCGGCGCATCGGGCGTCTGGTGGAGAGCGGCGGCCTCGCTTCTACCCGAGCTTCTCTCCGACGGTGGTGAGTCTTTTCCTCACCTCGCGCACGATCTGGTCGATTTGAAACGGCTGCAAGAGATGCGGCTCTTGCGCGAGCTTGGCCCGCCAGTCCCTCAAGCCTTTTTGCTTGCCCGATTCCTTGGGTTCGTGATTGGACTCCACGATCATCTGTTGGATGGTGACTTCCCAGTCTTTGATTCTCACGGCTTGCTCCTTCACCTGTTCCTGTCGTCCGTCCGCCAAGCCGCCTGCTCGACCCGTCACCCTCCGGAATACTCGGCACGACTTGGCGAGACCATTCATACACGATTCCGGCTCATGACACGAGCAGACCGACAGGACTGGATTTGTTTAACCGCATGGGCAACGCCCCGCGAGTCGGTCGGCACAGAGCGAGATTTCCCCTCATCGACGCGCAGCGCGTTGCCCACGCCGTGAAATGTGAACACCATCAAACGGACCCGCTACCGTCTTCCGGCTGCTTCGCTGACGAGCCGATCTCGTCCAAGCGGTCGAGGTAGAACGACTCCACCTTCGCCCGCGCCCACGGTGTTTTGCGGAGGAACGTGAGGCTCGACTTGAGGCTCGGGTCGTGAGTAAAGCACCGGATCGGAATGACCCGCCCCATCTCCGCCCAACCCTCGAGCGCGACGAGTTGCTCAAGCATCTTCGCGAGCGTGATGCCATGCAGTGGATCTTTGGGACGTTCTTGAGTCATGTCCGCCAAACCGTGTACGTCGTGGTGATGAGACCAGTAGTGGTCGATCTACAGATCAAAGTCAGGTTCAGAATCTCCGTCGCGGGAGCAACTGAGCTACGTAGGCGAGTCGCTCCCGCGACTCGCATTCCGAGAGTTGGCTGGCATTTTGCGATAGGTCGATCACTACAGAACTTGTTGCCGTCCACTTCGAGGGCCACGACTCGCCATGTCCCTTCAATGAGTTTGCGGTCTTTCTTGATCGCTTCGTCCTGGGCAGCGTCTGCGAAAGCCCTCGCGACAACCGCCGTGAGCAAAACTCCGACGAACAAAAACCCGAAGAAAGGATTTCTCATGTGGTTCATCATTTGTCATTTCCCGAGCAGTTGGAGTTGGACTGAACGATGGGCATTCGCGGGTGGCCCGGACGCGGCTTTGAGCGTCCGGGTCGCAGGGCGACAAGAGGCAAATGATCAGACTGGCTCGCTAGCAACCGCCCTCTTGTGACTTCTTCACCCAGACGCCCAAAGCTACTTCTGGGCAACCCCGCCACGCAGGCCGAAATCGGGGAAAAGGAGTTTCACACATACCGATCAGGCTTGCCTATTTCACCATCTCGTAGCGAAGTGTCTTCGCTTCAAAGATAATATTGTGGGACAGGCTGCCTTCGGCCATCATGCCCACTCCATGATTTTCCTGCCACAAAGCTTTCTTCACGCTCAGCGGAGAGAACCAAAGATCAATGGCAAACACTCCTTTATCAAAGGCTTCTTTCCATTGCCTTGCGGTTCCTTGGTCTAACTCGAACTCGGTTGTGAGGGTGCAGCTATCCGTGTTCTCAGGCCATTGACGGCCTGCGGACTCCCTACGGGCCTCATGTTGATAGAAGTAGTGAAGGTGGAGTGAAACCTTCTTTGAACCAAAATCATATTTTGGAGGATAGACGATGGTATTTCTGCCAACAGTGAGCTTAATCAACGGCGAATAGCTTAGAGTGCGCTGATCGAACCTGGCACGGAACACTTTTTCTTGGGCGTCTTTGAAGGCAAACTCATCGGAGGCAAGTTTTCGCATCTCGGACGCGAAGGCATCTATATTACTGGATTTCCCCTGGCCGAGGGGCGGCGCTTCGAGCGTCTGCGATTTCGCCAGGTCTTGCTTTCGCTCAAGTGTCGGGTCATCAACGTGCTTCGCAGCATCGAAGTCCTTTTCTGCAAGACGATTGTCCTCCATGAAGACATAGATTTTGCCGCGCTCTCGATACCACTGCGGCGATTGTGGTTCGAGCTGAATGGCCTTTGTGAAGTCAGCAATCGCGAGTGCGTACTGTTCCTTGTCACTGTAAACAAAGGCTCGATTTCCGTAAAACTTCGCAGTGTTAGGTCCGAGATCAATCGCCTTGTTGAAGTCACTCAATGCGGGTGATAGTTTGTGCATCCGAAGGTAAGCGACTCCTCGGGCGTTGATCGCGGTAGCAGATTGAGGATCGATTTCGATTGCCTTCGTCAATGCTGTCAACGCACTTTCATTATCGCCATCGTCGAGAGCGGTTTCCCCATTCGCCAACCAATCGGCAAACGATTTCTCGTTCGTTTTGGCAATCGCAGGTATTGAGGAGGTCGGCACAATGGAGTCGCCGCCTCCGTTTGAAGCGGCTAAGGGAACTGGCTGCGAAGCGATATTCGCTTGTGGATGACGAGAAAAGAAACCCGCGCACCAAAGTGTGAATGGAACCACAAGCACGATCAAAATCAACCCACCAATGATCGTTCCCAGCAAATTGGTACGGCGGTTGGTCTCTCTGGTTTTTGTGGTAGCCAGATTACCACGAGATCGCCTTCTCACCGGCGGAAGGGACGGGCATTCTGAATTGTCAGAATCGAGAATGTCATCGAATGCGGTCGCTTCAGAGCTACTCAGTGAATTATCGACTGTATCCTGTAGTGCCGGCGCAACATTGGCAGACGGTGCCGAAACTTCATTACTGGACACTCTCGACTTTTGTTGGCACTTTGGGCAACGAACGGTCTTCCGGAGATAGTCGTCTGGAACCAACTTGTGAAAGCCGCAGTGCGAGCAATGAAAAGGGATCACTTGTGTTTCTCCAGATCAATATGAGTCAAACGGCAACCTTGAGCAGGAGGTTATATCCTCTGCCACTTGGCACACCGCCCCGGCCGCCCGAAGATATTGAGACTGTCCACCTCTCCTGCGTGCTGCACCAGCGCTGGAAAGTTGTAAAGGGCTTGCGATATCTGGGCGTGTAGCGTTTGGAATGGGGCATCATCGGCCACGTACTGGTTGAGAGCCTCGACATACGCTCGTTGCTTGTCATGAGCCAAAGCGAGGATGAACGTGTGGCTGGTGAATTCTTGGGGCATCGTACCAATGGTTGCGGGGTATTCCTGTAGAAGCTCGTCCACGACACGTCTCACTTTCATTGGTTGAATGTCCAGCGTTACGCTGCTAGCCAGTTTGATTCCGAGCACGTCTGCGAGTCGGTCTGCGGTTTCCAGATGGATGTCCCGTTCGCCAGCGAGGAACTTCGACAAAGCCAGAGGTGACAGGTGGGCTTTCTCGGCGATCTCGGCTGCTGGCTGTGTGCTGTCCCGGATGGTCTTTCGCAGGGCTTCGCCGAGCGAATCGGAACGGGACTCGTGCGATGCGGTCACTGGTGGGAACTCGGTCTGCACGGCACGACGTACTTCATTGTCGCGGGCCGCCTCCTCCGCTGTGAGCGGGCGATCACGAAAGACTCGTTCTAGTTTCCGGTTCATGGCAATTGCCCTCATCGCAGTTCGGGGACTTCGTAGGCTGTGACCACTCGAATCGAGTCTTCGTCAATCTCTTCATAGACCACGAGGATGTACAGTCCTTCCAAAGTGTAACCCCAGACACAGGGGAGGCCACTGGAATGGCTGCGGCCCTCACTGCTCGGGTTCTCCAAGACATCCTCGACATCGTCCATGCTCAACCCGTGCTCGGCAATGTGTTCGACGTTGCCTTCCGGGTCGTCTGGATCGTCCCACAGGATACGGAGGAAGTCCATCGTGATCTCGGCCTTCGATCGTTCATTGAGAGACAGGCGAACGACCGATGACGAATCTCGGTCGCCACTGGTCTCGAAGAGCACTGGCGGCCCAGAGCCGCCGCCAGTGGCACACTTTCATCGACTCGCTCACACCGCTTCGAGGGCCTGCTTGAGGTCGGCGATGATGTCTTGGACGTCTTCCGTACCGACTGAGAGGCGGATGAAGTCGGGGGTGACGCCGGTGGCCTGTTGTTCTTCGGCGGTCAACTGTTGGTGCGTCGTGCTGTTCGGGTGGATGATCAACGACTTGCTGTCGCCCACATTGGCCAGGTGGCTGAACAGTTTCACGCTGTTGATCAGCTTGATGCCGTTCTCTTTCTGCTGAGTCGGCGTGGCGCCCTTGATGCCGAAGCCGAGGATCGCGCCGCAGCCGTTGGGGAGGTACTTCTTGCCGAGTTTGTACGACGGGTGGTCTTCGAGGCCCGTGTAGTTGACCCAGCTCACCTTGGGATGCGACTTCAGGAACTGAGAGACCGCCAGCGCGTTCTCGCTGTGACGCGGCATCCGCAGGTGGAGCGTCTCCAAACCTTGCAACAGTTGGAACGAATTGAACGGGCTGATCGCCGGGCCGAGGTCTCGCAGGAGTTGAACTCGCGCCTTCAGAATGTAGGCCAGCTTCATCGGGCCGAACGTCTCGAAGAACTTCAGGCCGTGATAGCTCGGGTCCGGCTCGGTCAGTTCGGGGAACTTGCCGTTGCCCCAGTTGAAGTCACCCTTCTCGACGATGACTCCGCCGATCGACGTGCCGTGGCCGCCGATGAACTTCGTGCAGGAGTGAACGATGATGTCCGCTCCCCACTGGAACGGATTGCACAGCACCGGCGAGGCGAGTGTGTTGTCCACGATCACCGGAATCCCGGCATCGTGAGCGATCTTCGAGATCGCCTCGAAGTCGGGGACGTCCACGCGCGGGTTGCCGATCGTTTCGAGGAACACGCAGCGCGTCTTATCGTCGATCGCCTTGCGGAAGCCCTCGACATCGGCCGTGGGAACGAACTTCGTCTTGATGCCGAACTTGGGGAACGTGTAGTGGAACAGGTTGTACGTTCCACCGTAGAGGCTCGTTGCCGAGACGATGTTCTGCCCGGCCTGACAGATGTTGAGAATCGCCAGCGATTCGGCCGCCTGTCCCGACGCGACGGCCAGTCCGCCCGAGCCACCTTCCAACGCGGTGACTCGCTTTTCGAGTACATCCGTCGTCGGGTTCATCAAGCGGGTGTAGATGTTGCCGAACGCCTGCAAGCCGAACAGACTGGCCGCATGCTCGGTGCTGTTGAACGTGTACGAAGTCGTTTGATAAATCGGCACCGCCCGCGAATTGGTCGTCGGATCGGGCACCTGTCCGGCGTGGAGGCACTGCGTGGCGGGCTGCATGTTGTCGGTCATGTTGGGCTTTCTGTGAGGCAAGTGAAACGGGCAAAGGTGGCACGCCCTTAGTCCTCGAAGGGCGTGGTGACTGCGGACAAGATCGCGGTCGCGTCCGACCGCAGCACCGAAGCCGTCCGTGATTCGGTGCAAGTTGAGGCAGCCTGAGTTCGGGCCAGCCTCAAGGGGTTGGAATCGTAAGTGCCGCAGATTAGAAACGCAAACCGGCTGAATGCTCGATAGAAACGACGAAGCCGTGATGACAAGCCAGGGCCTCAGCGAGAACGGTGCTGCAAAGATGAATGAGTGGCAATTAGTTGCGTTCCTCGCCTTCGCTTCTCCTCCGCTTTGGATATTTGGCCTCTATGGGATGGCACGATTGGGTCCGTGGCGATCACTTGCGGCGGAATACCCAGCGATTGAGGTGCCGTCGGGCACGCGATACTGGTTTGTCTCGTTGCAGTCTGGGCTGTTCACTTACGCTAACTGCTTTTACGCAATTGCGACGAATGAGCATTTGACTCTGCGGGCACTCTTACCATTTCGGCCATTTCACCCCGCAATCACGTTTCCACGCTCAGCGATTACCGACGTGACCGTTGGTGGCGGATTCTGGCTTTTCAGGTCAGTGTCATTTTCTATCTCTGGGCGTGACCTCACAATCTATGGCCCAGTCGCCGGTTCCACATTCTGGCAATCAAGGGACTAACGATGGTGGACCTTTGTCGCACGAGTCAGACTCTGCGAAGTATCTCCCGCCGAAGCAGTACCCTGAACTCGCCCTTTCTCGGAAGTAGTGGCTGAATGTCCTCGTCGTCAGAACCCGCACCGCTTCCGCCGCCCAAGGCTCGCAACGTTCTTTGGCGGATGTCTCAGCTCATCTTGCAGAACGTTTTCTGCTTCTGGCTCGGCTATCGGGCGCGGGGCCAGGAACGGCTGGACGAGGCCGGGGGCGGGCTGGTTCTCGCCAATCATCAGAGCTTTCTCGATCCACTGCTCATCGGGTTGCCGCTGCATCGGCCGGTCAGCTTTGTGGCGAGGGACACGCTGTTCAAGATCCCCGTCATCGGCTGGATTCTGCGGAACACCTACGTCATGCCGATCAGTCGCGAGTCGGCGAGCAGTGCCAGCCTGCGCGAGACCATTCGCCGGATGCAGCACGGCTACCTGGTGGGCCTCTTCCCCGAGGGAACTCGCACGGAAACGGGCGAGGTCGGTCCGTTCAAGCCCGGCTTCGTCGCGCTGATCCGCCGCGCGAAGCTGCCGGTCTATCCGGTCGGCATCGCGGGCGCGTTCCAAGCGTTGGGGCGGAAGAGTTGGTTCCTCAAGCCGGCGCGGGTGAGGGTCGTAGTCGGCGAACCGATCTCGGTCGAGGAACTCGCCCAGTTCGCCGGTCGCGACAAGGACGATGCCCTCATCGAATTCGTGAGGTCTCGGATCGTCGAGTGCTACGCGCAGGCGGAGGCGTGGAGGACTGGGCGTGAACCGGCAGGCGTCACTCAAAACTAACCCGACGCGCGAGCGAGGGCTTCGCATGGATCCAACGGTCAGCCTTCGCTCGCGCGTCGGGCTAGTTTGAAGTTGTTACCAACGAACTGGTCCACGAAAGTCAATTTTCACGAGTTCCTCTTATGTCATCGACGGCTGCTCCGACATCATCTTCGTCTCGCTCGGTCGCTCGCTGGGTGATTGGCTTGTCGTGGTTCAACCTGGCGGCACTGGGTGTGCTTTGCTGGTTGTTGTTCGTGATCTCCGAAGGTTGGTGGGTCAGCACCGTGCTGACATACGCGCCTCGCACGCCGTTCATGGCTCCGGCGCTGGGCCTGCTGGTCGCGTCTTTGTTCTGGGATCGGCGGTCGCTGTGGGTGAACGTCGTCT
>JAYUFF010000736.1:0-4303 GCA_043738825.1 Schlesneria sp. | reverse complement strand
GATGAGTCACTTCTCCGTCGTCGATCAAGAGCGCGCCGTCGGCTGCGATCCCTCGGCAGTCTCCCGTGAGATTAGCCTCACCCGTCGAGATTTGAACTCGATGATCGCACAGCACGCAGAAGCGACTCCAGCCTGCGATGAGATCGAAACTCCCGGCCGCCAGCGATTCGAGGTTGGCTTCCCAACGCTGAAGGACGCAGAGCAACACGTCTTCGGCGAGGAAGGACTGTCCGGACACCTCCCGCATCGAGGTCGCGATCGCGCGGAGATCATCCGGTGCGGACAGGAACGAGGTGTTCACGTTCCAGCCCAACCCGGCCACCAATCGGCCGGGAGCTCGATCGGGCTGCTCAATCAGGATGCCGCAGACTTTTCGTCCGGCCAGCCACACATCGTTCGGCCATTTCAAACCGATGACGGTTTGCGGCAGAAAGACTTCCAAAGTCTCGGCCACGGTCAGTCCGGTCACGAGTGAAAATTGAGGCCACTGACTTTGCGCGATCCCAAGCTGGGGCATGTCGAACAGGGCCGAGAACATCAACGTTCCGTCGCCGCTCCACCACCGATTGGCTCCCCGCCCGCGTCCCGAAACCTGCCGAGTCGCCCCGATCAAACAGGGCGTTGCGACCGACACGTCGCCCGCCAACTGCAACGCCCGGTCGTTCGTCGAGCCGGTCTCATCGAGCCATTCCACTCGGCGAACAAACGTGGAGGCCATCAAGCGATCTGCGTCCATCACGATCTCCGAAGACGGTTGATGGTTGATGGTTGATGGTCAGAAGTCGGGGCGGCAGATGTCTGTTTTTCTGACCCTCAACCCTCGACCTTCGACCCTCAACCCTACATCAGTGAGCAGATTCAACAGCGGTCTTCGCGGCGGCGGCGGGAGGCGGATCGAGTTCCTCAACGACCGGCGGGTGAGTGGCCTCCCACTTCATCCAGAAGTCGGCGGGATGCGTCTTGCGCCACAAGGCCAAAGCGTTACCGACGTGACTGAAGAACGTGTATCGCTGCAAAATGTCGCTGTCGGATTGTTCGGTCGTTGTTTTGATGACCCAATCGGCCGCCTTGAGGATCTGCTCGCGAGGCGGATGCAATTCCTGGGGGGCGATCGCCAGCCACTCCAAGTGATGGCCCGTCGCGATGACCTGCTTGAAGAGTTCGTCGTTCACCGGCTTCGTGAGGGCGTCCGCTCCCTCGGACCAGTTCGAGGGCCAGTGACCGTCGGGAAACTGGCTGACCATGATCAGATCGCGCACCGAGCGCAGGTGTTCCATGACCTGCTCGCGCATCGCATCGGACAGGATGTCGTGATCGTCGTCCAGCCGGACGAGGACCATCAGCGAGTAGACCCGATGCGTGCCACTGCAAACTCCGAATCTCTTTTGACCTCGCATCAGTCGTTCGGCCATCAAGTCGAACGACAATTCGCGGCCGGAGCGAGTCGTCCACGTCTTCTGCGGGGCGATCCACAGTCCGAAGGCCAGCGCGGACCATTCGATTTCGGCTTCGTCGAGGCGGAGATCGCGGAGGGCTTCTTGAAGGACATCGGCGATCTCGCGGCGACGGTTCGGCGTGAAAACCGGTTCGTGCAGATTGACGCCGGCTTCAGTGAGGCATGCCAGCCAGTGATCGTGATGGACCGACGCACACTCTTCCTTGCCCCAGCGGATGGCAACTCCATCGCGTCGATCCTGCAAAATCGGAGCCACCTTGTCGCCCCACGACGCCAGAAACTGGCCGTGATCGACGAGGTGGTCCTTCAGGGCCTCACCCGACATCACTTTCGGATCGTGAAACTTCGCGTTCAGCCACCAGGTGCGCAGCGCATGTTCGACGTAGTTGGACTTCAGCTTCTCGATGGCAAACTTCGGCCGGACCTTGGCGAGCACCGCCGCAAGTTCCTCGTCGCTCACCACCTCCGGGTCATCGTAGAACGGTTCGATGCTGAGCGGCGTCTCGCGCGGAACCGCAACGACCGGCGAGTGCCGTGGTCCGCCGACCACTCGCAGCGCCTCTTGCCGGGTCACCGCCGAGGCACTCGCCCACGAAGCGGCCAGCGCCACGACAGCAATCAACTGCACCACCAGCACCTGTTCTTTGGAGACTCGTCCCGTCTTCATCGTGTACTCCCGCTCTCAACCTGCATCATGTTGTTCTGAGTGATCCGTTGATACCACACGCGGCCCAGACGGAGTCGTTTAACCGCGTGCGGCATATCATCGCCGCGTTAGATGGGCTTTTTGCGAAGAAAAATGACTTGACCGTCCTGCTCGAAAACAATCTTCCACTTCGCATCTTCCTTCAAAGACTTGATGAGCGGCTCGCGGAATTCCTTGTCGAGCACGACCGTGTTCACGCCGTAGCGGTCCAGTCCCTCTTCCCATCCGCTGCGTTGTTCGATGATCTGCATGTAGGCCTGCCAGACATCGCGCGGCACCAGATGAGCGTGCGAGTTCACGAACACCTTCATTCCCGGCGGCCCGTTCCAGTGCAGGAAGTCGCCCCACTCGTAGACATTGAAAACCAAACCCTCGGGAGGATTCTTCGTCAGGTACTCGACGGCCGCCACGGGCGTGTAACCGGAGACGGCTTTCTTAAACTCGGTCTTCTTGCCGTGCAGAACCTTCACGCCGATCGGGCTGTAGCCGAAGCAAATGAAGATCAGTCCGACCGTCACCACCGACCACTTGCCTGCGCGCGGAGCGGGTTCGGTGACGAGTGGCAGGCGGCGCGAAGCCCTCCAGGCCGCGTAGCCGTGCGTCGCCACCAGCAGTGCCGCCACGGGAGTCCACCAGACCAACAGGCGACTGCTCCACATGGCCGCTCCGCCGAATCCGACCAGAGCCAGCACCTCCCACGTTCGCACGCGACGCGGCGACCAGCGATAGAGCATCGCCAGTAATACCGCCACCGCCGCGAACATCTGGCCCTGACCCTCACGCAGACTGAGCGGACTCCATTCGGTCAGCTCTTGCAGGTTGGCGTTGGAGGAGATTTGCAGGGCCTCCACGTACAGCCCGATTCCATACGGATTGAGCAACACGGCAACGGCCGCCAGTTCCAGCAGGAGGAAGTTGCGGCGAGTTCGATCGTCGCGCAGGACGCTCCGCAGCGAACCCGTTCGGCGCACGACATCGACGGCGCGTCCGAGCAGACAGCAACCGAGCAGAGCCAGCCCCATCAGAAACGATCCGTGCAGGTTGGCCCACGCCGCGAAGAGCGCTGGCACGAGGAGCCAGTCCGCCGTGCGAGGCTTGCGGCTCGTGCAGAGCGCGAGCAATCCGACGAAGCAGACCAGCCCGGCCAGTTGCGGGCGCAGCACGGTCAATTGGCCCCAGGCCACCGTCAGAAAGACCAGCACGGCCGAGAGTGCGAACCAGCCGTTGCGACTCGTTCGGTACGCTCGCCACGCCAGCAGGCCCGCGCAGATCGAGACCGACAGCGCGTACAAGCCTTGCAGGCCGGGTGCGTCCCAGCGGCTGAATGCTCCGAACCCGATCAACTGGCTGAGCCACGCGGTATCGACGAACCGCACTCCCTGCGCGAGCGGCATCAACGGCTCGGTCGTGGGCAGCGATTGCGTTTGCCAGATCAAGCGGCCGTATGCCAGATGACCCCACACGTCGGTGTGCCACAGCGGACGAAAGCAGAAACAGAGAAAGACCAACCCCACAGTCAACGTCAGTCCGGCCAACGCCCGCGGTGCGCGCAGATAAACAGGCGTATGGTCTTCGAGAACGGAGAGGTCCGGCCCATCAGTCGGCTGCTGTTCGACCGATTCATCCGCAACTGGCGTGGGTTCAACCAGGGTTCCGTTCATGATTCACCTGCAAGTCAGAGGCACTGTTGTCCGCGATTCCGTTCAGTTCGCGTGGAGTTTCGCGAGACGTTCCGGCTGCCACGTTTTACGGGAAACGGTTGGACAGGGACATTCGGCGACACGCTCGTTGCGCGGCGTCATCAGTAGACTAGCGCCGGCTCACGCGACACGTCACCGCGAAATCAAGAAACCGCACGAGCACAGCCCTCGACTCACCGACCAGAACGGTCGTAGCAACTGGCGCGATTCGAGCGATGCTCCGGATGCTGTTGGTTGAGCCGAGGCTTCACACCTCGCAGCGGCCAATCAACCGAGCGGGCATCACTCTACCGACGGGTGGGAGGCACTTCGAGCGGGAAACCGGAGTTGGCGGGCGATGGCGTCGGAGACTCGTTACGAGGAGACAATCGGCCCGAGCTTGAACATTCTCATCAAGTAGATGACTATGCTGCCCGTCGTGTTTGCCGGTTGATCGCGCAG
>JAYUFF010000735.1:0-1598 GCA_043738825.1 Schlesneria sp. | reverse complement strand
CGAACTGATGCGAGACAGCGACAGCGGCGATCAGTCGCTGGGTGCGATGTGGCGGCGAGGCCGTTGGAGTTGTCCGCCTCGCGCCGTCTGGTCGGCCTTCGTGGATGGGCGGCTTGGGGACGGGTTGTCGCAGTATCTGGCGTTCCATGTCGAAACAATCGGCTGCCGGATCTGTGCCGCCAACCTCGCCGATCTGCAACAGAACGCGGACACCTCCGATTCCGAAGGCCGAGTCCGCAAGATCTTCCAATCATCGGCCGGTCGCTTGTCAAAGAATGTCACACCAACCCGCAGCGTAAGCGAGGACGAACCATAACGACGACCTCGCTTACGCTGCGGGTTGGTATTGTCCGTGCATCATCCCGCTCAAGTTTCCAATCGTTTCAGGACACGCCTCAATGCCGCACTCACTTCACCGCGCAATCGGACTGATCGCCGTCGTCGTTTGGACGCTGATCGAATTCTCCACGGGAGGAGCATCCGCCGCCGATTCGCTCGTCGGGAAGCGGCCGAACATCATCTTCATCCTTACCGACGATCAGGGCTACGGCGATCTGTCATGTCACGGCAACCCGATCCTCAAGACGCCGAACATCGACCGGATTCATGCCGAGGGAGTTCGATTCACCGACTTCCACGTCAGCCCGACCTGTTCGCCGACTCGATCCGCGTTGATGACCGGTCGCCACGAGTTCCGCAACGGTGTGACGCACACGATTCTCGAACGAGAACGCCTGACACTGAAGGCCACCACGCTGGCTCAGGTCTTGAAGTCGGCGGGCTACACGACCGGCATCTTCGGCAAGTGGCATCTCGGCGATGAGGCGGAGTACCAACCGAATCGGCGCGGCTTCGACGAGGTCTTCATTCACGGCGCGGGTGGCATCGGTCAGAGTTACCCCGGCAGTTGCGGAGACGCGCCCGGCAACACGTACTTCAACCCGGCGATCCTCCATAACGGAACGTTTGAGAAAACGAACGGCTACTGCACCGATGTCTTCTTCGCACAGGCAACGAAGTGGATTGAAGCGACCAAGGGGAAGCAGCCGTTCTACGCGCACATCGCCACGAATGCGCCTCACGGTCCGTTGCAAGTGCGTCCCGAGGATGAAGCTCGCTACGCCGACAAGATTCCCGCGCGAGCCGCAGCCAACACCAAGCAGGCCAACTCCAACGACGTGGCCAAGTTTTTCGGAATGATCGCCAACATCGACGACAACGTGGGAAAACTGCTCGCCAAACTGAACGAGTGGGGGATCGAACGCGACACGTTGGTGATCTTCATGAACGACAACGGCGGCACGGTGGGCGTGCAAGTCCACAACGCGGGGATGCGCGGCAGCAAAGTGACCCCGTGGCTGGGAGGGACTCGCGCCAGTTCCCTCTGGCGTTGGCCGGGAACTTTGAAGCCGGGCGACGTCAACAAGCTGGCCGCTCACATCGACTTCTTTCCGACGCTCGCCGACCTCGCCGGTGCGAAGTTGACGGACGACTTGAAGGCCCAAGTCGAAGGACGCAGCCTCGTCCCGCTGCTCGCCGATCCTCAAGCCGCATGGCCCGACAGAACTCTCTTCACTCACGTCGGCCGCTGGCAAAAG
>JAYUFF010000734.1:0-1600 GCA_043738825.1 Schlesneria sp. | reverse complement strand
GTCGTTCAGCGTTTGAATGTCCTGTAGCTGGTGCGTGAAGCGATAGGACCCGGTCTCGATCTTGTCGTTGGCGAGTGCATGGAACATGAACGCGTCGTCGGGGTCGGGGCTGTGGCCAACACGAATGAGGGTCTTTTCGGACATCGGTCAATTTCTGATCTGAAGGACACAAACCGGCGGAACATTCGCCGCATCAAGTCAATGGAGAATCCTAGTGATCCGGCAGGATCGTGACCACTCCACGAGGTTTCACTGTCGAAGTTTCACCACAACCTGCCACTCTACGCCGTTAACCATTTTTGATCGTGCCACTGCTTCGGAGTCTTCGGAGGAGCAGTGCTCTTCGCGAAGTGTCCCCCACCGGCACTGCTTCTCCGAAGACTCCAGAGAGGCTCCTCCTCAGATCAAAGTAGCCATCATCGCTCCGCGTGATGAGCCTTATCCGAACAGGCGACTGAGTCTGCACAGCTTCACCTGCGAGGCTCATCAAGCGGAGCGATGATGGCTACTTTGAAGACAATTCCAAAACTTGACTCATTCACAACAACTTTCACACTCGAAGGTGTTTGAAACAGTGGCACATTCAAACTCCAAGCCCCTGATCGAATCTCCGACTTCCGCGACGGATGCCTCACGGGGCGGCGTCCCCTGGCTGAGTTGGCTGGCTCGCACGGCGCTCGTGGTGCTGGCGCTGAGCATCACCGCCGCGCAGGCCCCGGAACACGTGAAACTGCTCGGATTATTCTCCGTTGCTGTGGGCGGCGCGATGGGAGCGGCTTCGGCCTTCCTGACCCAGCCTCATCCGAATCGAGTTTTGTGGCGCTGGCTGCTCGTGATGTCCTTGATGGCGTTCGCTGGACTGGCCGGTTCGACGTGGTTGGTCTTCCGGGCAGATGCCGCCTTACAGGCAAAGTCGCCCCAACAGCAGATGGCCGTGACGATGATGAAACAGATGGAACGAGACTCCGGCGGCGAGATTGACTCCGCTCCAACCGCGTCGGTCGTCAACGAATTCCGCTGGCATCTGATCCTCCGCGTGAGCAAACTCGGCAAATGGTCCAGTCCATGGCCGGAGTTGTTCTGGTCCCTCGAACTGTTGGGGGGAAGCGTTGCTGCCGCATGGTGCTTTCAGCTTGGTGCCACTTCCTCGCGCGAAGCCGTTCGTTCCCGGGAGACCTCATCGTGATCGTGGGGCTCGGAACAGACATCGTGGAAGTGGAACGGATCGCGAAGATGATCGCCGATCACGGCGACCACTTTCTCGAACGAGTCTTCACGCCGGGCGAGATCGCTCACTGCCGCGATCGGAAGGAATCGGCCCCGCACTACGCCGGCCGGTGGGCGGCGAAGGAAGCGGTGATGAAGGTGCTGGGGACCGGCTTCACGGCCGACGTCGGCTGGACGGACATCGAAGTGGTGACTCAACCGAGCGGCCAACCGGTGATCGTTCTGCACGGCACGACGCGCGAGACGGCCGATCGACTCGGGATCGCGAACGTGCTGGTCTCGATCTCGCACACGAAGAACTATGCCACGGCAACGGCCATCGGTGTGAGCAAGGCTTCGTAACGAGGCCGCCTCAACTCTTTCGGGGGAGGGC
>JAYUFF010000733.1:0-4311 GCA_043738825.1 Schlesneria sp. | reverse complement strand
ACGTTCGTCAGCGTCAGCCAATCCGACGGCGTTCGTTTGGTTCGAGTCTCTGACGCACCCGAACGCTCGCGCAGCACTCGACCCGTGGCCGATGATTCGATGAGCGACAACTCACACGGCGAACCGGCGAACACAACATGGCCTCCGAGTGGACCAGCTCCCGGGCCGAGGTCGATCACGTGGTCGGCGGCCCGCACGATCTCGGGGGCGTGATCGACGACGATCACGCTGTTGCGCAGTTCCTGCAATCGACGAATCGCGCGAATCACGAGCGGCAATTCGCTGGGGTGCAATCCGGCGGAAGGTTCGTCGATGACGCACAGCGTCCCCGTCACACGCGACCCCAGCGCCGCCGCGAGCATCAGCCGCCGAGCCTCCCCACCCGACAACGTGGCCGCGCTGCGGCTCAACGTGAGATGACCGAGTCCGAGATCGCAAACGATCCGCAGCCGCTGCCCAATGTCGTCGCGAATCAACCGCGTCAGCGCGAGTTCGCACTCGGACAGTCCAAGTTCAACGTCAGACAACTTCGCGGCGGCATCGTGTGCGGATAGGCAAACAACTTCACCAAGGTTGACTCCGCCGACTCGAACGGCCAACGCTTCCGGTCGCAAACGCGAACCGAGGCAGATCGGACACGGTGCCACGCTTCCATCGCGGGCTTGATCGCGACACGCCTCGCAACCACCGCCCGCGTCGGCCACGAACAACTGCGGATCGGGAGGCAGGAACTCGCGTCGGCACGCGCTGCATTCCCAACGTCGGTTGAATCGAAGCACCCGCCACGCGCGGCCGTCGAGCGTGCGAGTCTCCGTCGTGGGCGAGCCGTCTCCTTCCACGAGCAAGAGGCAACGGCCCGCCCCCTCGCGAAATGCGGTCTCGGCACTGTCGGCCAGTCGCTCGGGTGTCGCCTTGCCCGCGACGAGTCGATCCGCGACGAGCCACACGTCGTCGCCGTCGACTGTAGTCCCGTCGCTCCGCCGACGGGAGGGTTGCAACGGCAACTCATCGAGCGAGCGAGACTGCTCACCCACGATCGCGCGCGAAAACCCGCGTGCCTGCCACGCCGACAGCCCGCCCGTCGCATCGGTCTCGTCCGCAGGAAAACAGAGTTGAAAGCGAGTCCCGTCGGCCAGATCGCGCGCGGCCCGGACGACATCTTCGGCCGAGTGCGATCGGACCTCGATCCCGCAGTCGGGACAGACGACTCGACCGACGCGGGCGAACAAACGTCGCAAGCCTTCGTCGACCTCAGCCAGCGCGGCGACGGTCGTCCGCGCGAGCGATCGCTGACGCCCCGAATCACTCCGAATCGCAATGGCTGGCGGCACGTGAGCGATCCGATCCGCGTTCGGCCGCTCGATCCGTTCGAGATATTGGCGGGCCGATGCCGAAAAACTCTCGATGTAGCGACGCTGCCCTTCCGCGAAGAGCGTGTCGAACGCGAGACTGCTCTTCCCCGAACCGCTCACGCCCGACAGCACGACCCACTGTCCGAGCGGGATGTCGAGGTCAATCGCTTTGAGGTTATGAACTCTCACGCCACGCAGCTCGATGCAGCGGGTGGAGGTCTGTGGCGGCGTGGTCGAGTGGATGGCCGTGGTCATGGTTTGATAGTGAGTAGTGGGTAGTGGATAGTGGGTCGCCAGACACAAGCGTTTGTCACTTTTTTTTGCGACCCACTATTTCGGCTGCCTGAATTGTCCAGATGTAGGGTGGGCACTGCCCACCAATCCGCACCCGGTTGTGGTGGGCAATGCCCACCCTACGCGAAGTCAGACAGTCGAACTATCCACTATCCACTGCCCACTACTCAATGTCCCTCGATTTGTTTCATCCCGTCGTTCAGAAGTGGTTTCGATCGCGCTTTGCGGAGCCGACGGAGCCGCAGGTGCAGGGCTGGCCGCACATTGCCGCCGGGCGCGACATCCTGATCGCCGCACCGACCGGCAGCGGCAAGACGCTGACCGCGTTTCTCGCCGCCATTGACCGGCTCTTCCAAGAGGCGGAACGAGGCGAGTTGGCGAACGAGATTCGAGTCGTCTACGTCTCGCCGCTGAGGGCACTTTCCAACGACATGCACCGCAACTTGGAAGTGCCGCTCGACGAGATCACCGCGCTGGCGACCGAACTCGGTTTGAAAGTCCCGCTGATTCGCGCGGGCCTGCGGACGGGAGACACCCCGGCGGCGAAGCGCGCGGCGATGCTGAAGCGTCCGCCGCACATCCTCGTCACAACGCCCGAGTCGTTGTACCTGTTGCTCACCAGCCCCAAGGCACGCGAAACATTACGGTCGGTCGAGACCGTGATCGTCGATGAAATTCATGCCCTCGTCCGTGACAAACGTGGCTCGCACCTGGCCCTCACACTGGAACGCCTCGCCGCGATCTGTCCTCGCCGACTGCAACGGATCGGACTGTCGGCGACTCAGCGACCGATGGATGAGATCGCGAAGTTTCTCGTGGGGGTTAATGAGCGGGTTGATGGTGTAGGGTTGAGGGTTGATGGACAGAAAGAGGAGATGAAGGGCGTGGCGCGCCCCAATGACGGACAGCTTCCGTTTGACGATGACCTTCCTGCCCTCAACCCTCGACCTTCAACCCTCAACCCACCCGTCCTCCTCGACATCGGCCATCGACGGGAGCTTGATCTCGGCATCGAAATCCCGCCCAGCGATCTCGGTGCGGTTTGCATGCACGAGCAGTGGGCCGAGATCAACGCGCGGATCGTCGAACTGGTGAACTCGCACCGCGCCACGCTGATCTTCGTCAACACGAGGCGTCTCGCCGAGCGGCTCACTCATCAACTGAGTGAACTGCTGGGGGAAGAGGCGATCAGCAGCCATCACGGCTCGCTGGCGGCCAAGAATCGGCTGGATACCGAGCAACGGTTGAAGACGGGCCAGCTCAAAGCCGTCGTCGCAACGGCGTCGCTCGAAATGGGGATCGATGTTGGTTACATCGACCTCGTGATTCAGATCGGCTCGCCGCGCAACATCGCCACGTTCTTGCAGCGGATCGGTCGTTCGGGCCACGCGCTCGGGCTGATCCCCAAGGGACGCCTGTTTGCTTTGACCCGCGACGAACTGATCGAGTGCATGGCCCTGATGCGGGCGATCCAGCACGGGCGACTCGACATCGTGCCGATCCCGGTTGCACCGCTGGATGTCCTCGCCCAACAGATCGTCGCTGAAGTGGCCTGTCAGGAATGGAGCACCGACGAACTGTTCGCCCTCTTCCGCCGAGCCGCTCCGTATCGCGATCTGCCGCGGCGCGAGTTCGATCGCGTCGTGCAGTTCCTCAGCGAGGGGCTGACTCCGTCCGCAGGTCGAGGCCGCGTGTTCCTGCATCACGATCAAGTCGGTCGTCGCCTGCGAGCACGTCCCGGCGCGAGAATGGCCGCCATCGCCAATGCTGGTGCGATCCCCGAAGTCTTCGCCATCCGCGTCGTGACGGAGGAGGATCACACCGTCGTCGGTTCGGTCGATGAAGACTTCGGCACCGAGAGCCAGGCGGGCGACATCTTCCTGCTCGGAAACACCTCGTGGCGGATTCGCTATCTGCGCGGCGGCGATCTCGTCGTGACCGATGCCGCCGGCGCTCCCCCGACGATCCCGTTCTGGCGCGGTGAGGCTCCCGGCCGCACCTACGAGTTGTCCGAAGAGGTCTCACAACTGCGCGAGGATCTCGAACAACGGCTCGACGACCCGCAGGCGGCTGAGGACTGGCTGGTCCTCGAAACGAAAGTGACCATCGACGCGGCGCGGCAGACGGTGGAATACGCCCGCGCCCAGAAGGCCGCGATCGGATTGTTGCCCACTCTCAAACGAGTCGTCTTCGAGCGTTTCTTCGACGAGAGCGGCGGCATGCAGTTGGTGATCCACGCTCCGTTCGGGACGCGCATCACGCGCGCATGGGGCTTGGCGATGCGCAAGCGGTTCTGCCGCTCGTTCGACTTCGAGTTGCAGGCGAACGCCGACGATGACGGCATCGTGCTGTCGCTCGGCCCGCAGCACAGCTTTCCGCTGGAAAGCATGTTTCCGATGCTGAACCCGCGCAACGTGCAGGCCCTGTTCGAGCAGGCGGTGCTCGTCGTGCCGATCTTCCAGAATCGTTGGCGCTGGAACGCGACGCGGGCCTTGCAGGTTCAACGCGCCAAGCACGGGCAACGGGTTCCCCCCGCGTTGCAGCGGTTCCGCAGTGACGACTTGTTGACAGCCGTCTTTCCAAAACTGACCGGCTGTCAGGAAAACGTGGTCGGCGACATCGAACTCCCCGACCATCCGCTCATCAAGCAAACGATGGACGATTG
>JAYUFF010000732.1:0-1604 GCA_043738825.1 Schlesneria sp. | reverse complement strand
GCGGTGTGGGTGTCGGATCACATCTGCTGGACGGGCGTCGCGGGAGTCAACACGCACGACCTGCTGCCGCTCCCCTACAACGAGCCGACGCTGAAGCACGTCGCCGAGCGGGTCCGCATCGTGCAGGATTTTCTCGAACGCCCGTTGGTCCTCGAAAACCCGAGCAGCTACGTCACGTTTGCCGCTTCGACGATGAGCGAGTGGGAGTTCGTCGCCCGTCTCGCCGACGAGACCGACTGCGGGTTGTTGCTCGACGTGAACAACGTCTTCGTGTCGGCCTTCAACCACGACTTCGATCCGGTCGATTTTCTGAAGGGCCTGCCGCACGAACGAGTCGTCCAGATGCACCTTGCCGGCCACACCGACTGCGGTACTCACCGCATCGACACGCACGACGGCCCGGTGATTGATCCGGTTTGGGAGTTGTACCGCCTCGCCCGCGAACTGACAGGCGGCGCCTCAACGCTGCTCGAATGGGACGCCAAAATTCCCGAGTTCCCCGTCGTACATGCCGAAGTGCTGCGGGCCAAGCGATTCCTCGGCGAGCCGTCTTCTCCGGTCCCCTCGCCCCGGCTCGGCGGGGAGAGGGTTAGGGTGAGGGGTTCTTCGTCTTCTTCGTCTTCGGACGCCCCAGCAGCACCAAAGCTCACGCTTACTGAAAGTCATCTCGTTGCAGTCCGCATGAGTGACAGCTCGCCCCTCACCCCAACCCTCTCCCCGCAGAGCCGGGGCGAGGGGACAAGAATTGCATCAGCAGCAGAACTCACTTCACCGCATCACGACACCTCGCCGCATCCCATTCACTTCGTCACGGCCGAGGTGGAATGATGCCGTCGCTCGAATCAGACGACTCACGTTCGCTGGGCCAACTGCAACGCTGGATGCAGTCGGTCATCACGCATCCCGCCGGGATCGAGGCCGGCGCGAACAGCGATCCGGCACGCACCGCTCTTGGTGATGAAGTCGATGAACTGGACGATGTCGTTTGCCGCTCGCAACGCCTCAGCAGTGCCGACCGGTTGCGAATCTACGGCAACGCTTATTTCGCTCGTTTGCTGGAATGCCTGCGGGCCGAGTTCCCGGCGATGGTGCAGGCGCTCGGAGAAGAAGCCTTCGACGGACTGGCGTTTGGCTATCTGCTGGAGCATCCGTCGCAGAGTTACACGCTGTCGAGACTGGCCGCCGCGCTGCCGGAGCATCTCGCGAAGACACGACCGCCGCGCGAGCCTGACGGCGATCAAAACTCACCCGACTTTGCCGACTTCCTGATCGATCTGGCCAGTCTCGAACGGACCTACAGCGAAGTCTTCGACGGCCCCGGCCCCGAGCACGCTCTTCCGCTGAAGCCATCCGATCTGGAAGGACTCTCGGTCGAGCAGTTCGCCGACTCGCGACTCGTCCTGCACGACTGTGTCCGATTGCTGACGCTGCGGTTCCCGGTCCATGAGTACGCGACCGCCGTGCGGCATGGTGAGGACTCCGACTTCCCCGATGCTCGCCCCACATTGCTGGTGGTCACTCGCCGAGACTTCATCGTGCGGCGGTTCGAGGTCTCGCCGATCCAGTTCGCGCTACTCGCCGCCCTGCAACGAGGCTCCTCGGTT
>JAYUFF010000731.1:0-4325 GCA_043738825.1 Schlesneria sp. | reverse complement strand
GCCTCGTTTGATGCCCGAGATGGCCGGTGGAACCGGCCCTGCGTCTGAAGTCGAAGCACCGGCGGTTGGACGCTCAATGGTGTTCGACGGGGTTGGTGCAGGTTGTGGCGAGTCTAGTCAAGCAGATGCGGAGCCAAGCAACGATTTGCAACGTATCGGCCACGTGCCTATGCTCGCCCGTCGTTCGCACTCCCCCACAGAGACGCACCATGAGCCAAGTCACTTTGAGTCCGACGGTCGATCCCTCCGCGAGGCTCGGTTCGCTCGATGCCTATCGCGGGTTTGTGATGATCTGCCTCGCGGCCAACGGATTTGGCATCGCAGCGACGGCGAAGAACTTTCCCGACAGTTCGCTCTGGCAGTCGCTGAGGTTTCAGTTCGATCATGTGCCGTGGGGCGGCTGTGCCTTCTGGGATCTGATCCAGCCGTCGTTCATGTTCATGGTCGGCGTGGCCCTGCCGTACTCGTATGCCAAGCGCGCGGCGGCGGGCGAGCCGTTCGGGAGGATGTTCGGGCACGCGGTGGTTCGATCGCTGGTGTTGATTCTGCTCGGTCTGTTCCTCTCGACCGGCAGCAAGGACACGATGACGAACTTCACGTTCGTGAACGTGCTGACACAGATCGGGCTGGGCTACAGTTTTCTGTTCCTGTTGTGGCGTCGTTCGCCGGGTGTTCAGTTGTCGGCGCTGATCGCGATTCTGGTGGGCTATTGGGCGTGGTTTGCCCTCACGCCGATCGTTGGTCCTGAGTTCGACTTCAAGCAGGTGGGCGTTCCCGCCGACTGGCCGTTCCTGACGGGGTTCGATGCGCACTGGCAGAAGAATGCGAACCCGGCCGCGACGTTTGACCTGTGGTTTCTCAATCTGTTCCCTCGCCCCGTACCATTCGCCTTCAACGAGGGAGGCTATCAGACACTGAACTTCATCCCGTCGCTGGGGACGATGCTGCTGGGGTTGATGACGGGCGAGTTCATTCGTGGCGCGCGAGGTCACGCGAAGACTTTTTTCGCACTGACCGCTGCGGGAGTTGTTTGTCTCGGCGCGGGCTGGGCCTTGAACGACTTCGGTCTCTGCCCGGCGGTCAAACGAATCTGGACGCCCAGTTGGGCGCTGTACAGCACAGGTTGGACGCTGCTGATGCTGGCCGGCTTCTATGGCGTGATCGATGGTCTCGGCGTGAAGGCTTGGTCGTGGCCGTTGAAGGTGGCCGGGATGAACTCGATCGCGCTGTACGTCCTGTCGCAACTCTTGAAGAACTGGACGGGCGACTCGCTGCAACGTCACTTTGGCGCGGGGCTGTTCAACCTGCTGGGAGAGAGCTACGCGCCCCTGTTGCGCGCGAACTTGATTCTGCTTTGCTTCTGGCTGTTCGTCTGGTGGCTGTATCGCCAGCGGATATTCTTCCGCATTTGATAATGCTCACGGTCGATGCGGACACCAACCCGAAGCGTCAGCGAGGGAGTGCAGCCCGTTCCTCGCTTACGCTTCGGGTTGGTGTCCGCCATTTCAATCAACAGTGACCAACTCCGCACCCGGATAGTAGTGCTGGACGATCTCAAAGCACGACTTTCCAGCACGAGCCTGGCCGTTGGCTCCCCACTGGCAGAAGCCGACGCCGTGCCCGTGGCCGCGTCCTTCGACTCGCACGACATCCCTCTTCAACACGAGACTGAAGTGCGGACTGCGGAGCATACCGGCGGGAAGCCGCTCGCGCAGTTCGACGCCGTTGACCGCCAGAATTTTCCTGCCGTCACCGATGCGAAACCGCGAGATCACTCCACCGCCGGGACCAGCCGTTTGTTGAATCGACGCCAGGGTCGAGAGCGGTCTCAGATCCTTGAGTTCGTCGAGGAAGATTTGCTTTCCGACATCGGCCGACCAGCGGTAGTAGCTCGATTCTCGGCACCACTCGCACGGGACCGACTTGAGGATCGGAGCGGCATCCTCGAACAATTCGTCGCCATTCGTGGTCTGCCCGCCGCAGCAGGCCGAGTAGTACGTGCAGAAGACTTGGCCGCGATGCTGGCAGACGATGCCGCGCGTGTCGGCCGCTGCGCGGCGACTCGATTCACTCTCGCCTGCGAGACGGCGGCCCGAGGCGTCCGTGTATTCGACCCCGAGATACTTCTGACTCCACTGCGACGCAAACAGATCGTAGACGGCAGCCGGATCAGCGTGCTCCTTCTGATAGAGCGCATAGGTTCGCGCGACGATGGCCTGCGCCTGACGAGCCGCCTCGGGAAAACTGGCGGGCATCTCGGAATCGACGACGCTGGCGAGGTACTCCTCAACGGGCAGCACGTTCACGGCCGAGACCCGTCCGTCGGTGCGACGGAACAGACGGACGATGCCTCGATACAAATGCCCGTTCACTCGGATCGCCGGCCCCGTTTTCGGAACGACTTCCAACCGAGTGGCCGCGAAAGTTGAGTGACCGATCTTGAGTCCGCTCTTCGTCGGCTCAACCTTCGAGGTCGAAAGACCATCGCCGTGGGACAACTCGCGCGTCGAATCCATCGCCCGAATCGAGTACGGGCCGGTCACCGCCAATTGAAATGAGTCGTCTCCGCCGGGAGTGACGTTGACTCGAATCAACGTTGAATTCGAGGCCGCACCCGTGGAAGGTCGCGGTGAGGCGAGTCGCTTCGCTGCGGCGATAACCGGACTTCGCGAACTGATCTGCATGTCGGGAGGGCGAGTGCGCGCCGGCTCGATCTGAAGCGAGACCACTGTTCCAACCAGCACCAAAACAAGCGGCACCCAGACTCCCAACGATCTGTTGGGGGGCTGAGTGCCGTGTGGAAATTTCGTCCCGTTTGTCAGCGGCTGCACCACGGCTGGACTCCATTCCTTCAGAGACCGTCCGCACGATTGCCCCACAGGGTCAGTCGTTTCGCAGCTTGAGACTCAACTCGCCCAACTGCTGTCGGATTTCGTTGAGCGAAGTCACACCGAAGTTCTTCGTCGCCAGCAGTTCATCGGGAGTCCGTGTCACCAGTTCGCTGAGTGACGTGATGCCGAGCCGCGCCATGCACTTGCGTGCTCGCACGGACAGATTCAGGTCCGAGACGGAACGCGCCAGCATGGCCTGCTCTTGAGGAGACAGGTCGGGCGAGATGAGACCAATACCGGGAGTTCCACCCCAGGCCGCCTCTTTGCCACTGGCAGCGGCTTGCAGGTCTTGACCGACATGCAAACCGTGGGCGGACATCAGGTCGCGGATTTCAACCAGTGAGGTCTCACCGAAGTTCTTGCCTTCGAGCAGTTCGGCTTCCGTGACTTTGGCTAGGTCGCCGAGAGTTACGATATTCATGCCGGCGAGACAATTGCGGCTGCGAACCGACAACTCGAAATCGGTCACCGGCCGACTGAGCAACTGAGCCAGTCGAGCCTGATTGCGTGCCGAGTCGTCGTCGTAGTACATCTCGCTCGTGGCTTCGATGTCCTTCATGTACATCAGGGCACGCTCATGATTGGGATCGTGCGCGAGGATTCGTCGAAAACAGAAGGCGGAGGCGGCGTAGTTTCCCTTGTCCTCGTACAGCAGGCCCAAGTTCAACAGCGCACTGAGGTGGAAGGGAGGCCGGCTCAGCGACTGCTCGTAGAGTCGGATCGCCTCGTCGTCGTTTCCGTAGAGCGCATTCTCACTCGCCAGGCGGAACAGGGCCTGAGAATGATGAGGATCCATGTCCACGGAACGCTCGAAGTACTCAATCGCACCGTAGGTGTCACCACGGTCTGACAGGATGCAGCCCATCTGGTAGGAGTAGTCCGCTCGGCGAGCGCCCTCCAAACCAGATTGCTTGAGAGCCGCTTCGGCCTCGGTCAGTTTGCCCTGCAAACGAAGTGTACCGGCTCGTTTGAGTGTGCATTCCACCGGGTCAAACCCGGCCTTGGAGGCGGCGGTAAACTTGGCTTCAGCTTCCTTCGGACGATTGAGAGACAGCAACACCAAGCCGAGAACGTAGAGGGCCGTCCCATCGCCAGAGACTCCGGACAACAGTCGTTCGGCGATGGCATGCTGTGCCAGCAGGTAGGCACCAATCCCGGCACGAACCACGTGCCCGGATGCCCCTCCCGCCTCCACGTCTCGCAGCAAGGATTCAATCTCTTGTCGAACTTGGACGATCTGGTCCGAGGCGATGGCGCGGCGGAGCTGCGCGAATTCCTCGGCAGGCATCTGCCCCTTGTCAGTCAGAATGGCGCGAACATTGACGGGTTCCGGCATCTTCAACACAGTCGGTTCAACCTTTCGTACGGGCCGAAAAAAAGAGACTGGAACGGCACGAGAGTCTTCAACAAACCTCGCGGTCCAACGTCCCAGCC
>JAYUFF010000730.1:0-1608 GCA_043738825.1 Schlesneria sp. | reverse complement strand
GGCCGCCGACTCGGGTTTCGATCTCGACGCATTCTTCGGCCGTCCGCTGATCGTTCCACAGAATGGCATGCCGGATGACGTTGTGCTGCTTGTCGAGGAACACGCTGCCGTGCATCTGGCCGCTCAAACCGATGCCCGCCACTTCGTCGGGCTTGATCTTGCCCGACTTGAGCACCTTCTTGACGGTTTCGATCGTGGCGTCCCACCAATCGTCAGGGTTTTGCTCGGACCAGCCTGGTCGCGGTGACATCAGGGGATACTCGGCGGTGGCCGATGCGAGGATGTCACCCTTCTCACTCATGGCGATGGTTTTGGTACCACTCGTGCCAATATCGATCCCCAAAAAGACGGCCATCGTGAGTGATTCCTTAGGAGCAGGCGAGAGATGTTGCGAGGCGATCTGTCGAAAAATCGCAACGATCAGCGGTCAAATGTGGGCGTAGTTTATCAGCAGAGACGATGACTCGCCACGGACTGGGGCAAAGCCGTCTGCGGCAGCATTGGCCTCTCCTCGACGAATCGCCCTGGAGAACGATCAAACTCGATCCGAACATCCCCAACCGATCTTGTCGCTCGGCGGAGTCAGACCTATAACCGGAACCGCTCGACCGGACGTCCAATATCCGACGGAGGTGCCAAAACTTTTGCGAGGGCTTGGAACGATTCAACGGTGCGTGCCAGACACGACTGGTTCCCGCCCTTTTCGCCTGCGACTCCACCGTCGCATTCGACTCCGATCGAGCCACCAAGAGACCGCGATCACTGCCAGTCAGGGGTCGCGGTCTCTGTCTTTCCAATTGCAGAGTCGTCCGTTGTGTTTCTAACGCACGCGGTCGAGGCCGACACTAACCCGAAGCGCCAGCGAGGGAGTACATCCCGTCCCTCGCTGACGTTTCGGGTTAGTGTCAGTCGGCAACGAACACGCTCCGTTCGGCTGGTGGGTCGCCGAACGGAGCGTGCGTTGATTTCGATGGTCAGTCGCGGTCAGCCGACTGCGGCCAAAACCTCTTCCGATTCTTCATCGACCGTCTCGGCAGGCACCGCGTCGGCGCTGTCGGGATACATCGCATCGACGAAGCCCTTCAGGTGATCCGCGCGAGTCGAGTGCTGTAGTTTCCGCAGTGCCTTCGATTCGATCTGCCGGATGCGCTCGCGTGTCACCTTGAAGATGCGGCCGGTCTCTTCGAGCGTGTAGCTGTAACCGTCTCCCAAGCCGTAACGCAGGCGGATGATTTCCCGCTCGCGGTAGGTGAGACTTCTCAGGACGACCTCGATCTTGTCGCGCAGCATTTCCTTCATCGCCGAGTCGGCCGGGCTGGCCTCGTTGTCATCTTCGAGGAAGTCGCCGAAGCTGCTGTCTTCGCTCTCACCGACCGGCGTGTCGAGGCTGATCGGGTGCTTCCACGTCTTCATGATCCGTTCGGTCTCTTCGACCGGCATGTTGACCGCTTCCGCCAACTCTTCCATGCTCGGCTCGCGACCGGTTTCCTGACGGATCGCTTCGCTCTTGGCCTTCAGCATCGAGATGCACTGGAACATGTGGACCGGGATGCGAATCGTCCGGGCGTGATCGGCCACGGCGCGGGTGATGGCCTGACGAATCCACCA
>JAYUFF010000729.1:0-1608 GCA_043738825.1 Schlesneria sp. | reverse complement strand
TCGATTTCAGATCCCCGTCGTTCAAAGCGTCCGCCCTCGCTCACGCTGCGGGTGACTTTCAGAACTCTCGGAACTTGATCATGCACAGTTCCTTAGATAATTCCTCGGCACGTCGGAACTACGACCGCATCCGTTTCGACCGCGCCGCCTTCATGCCTTGCGGATGAACTCGGCCGCGAAACTGCGGATCTTCTGGCCGTTCAGGACGTGGAACATCCGGAGTTGCTGGACCGTTTCCTGGCTGAATTTTCCGAGTGGAACGTGGATCAACTTCTTGCCGAATCGTTTGGCGAGTCGTCTCCAGGCCGGACCCGGCGGCGAATAGCTGAGCAGCGCCACATGACGCTCTTCCGCGTGGAAGCAGGCTGCCGCGATCAGTCGCTCCTCCAGCGTGTCGGTGAAGTTGAAGCGGCGGTTGGTCCAGATGTCGGGGACCGCACGGGGAGGGAACAGAAAGACCGCACCGCCATACGAAGCTTGACCGATGCCCGGACCGACGAGATTCTCCAAATAGTTGGTCGCGAACAGGGCGAGCGTCGATTCGTCATGGTGCTCGGCGTGCCAGGTGACTCGCCACGGGTAGTCTCTCGGATCGGCCGGGCTGTCGAACAGCATGACCACACAGTCGAGGCTGCCTCTCGTCGGCGGCAGCACCTTCACGAACAAGTCGCCAGTGTGCCAGTTTCGCAGCGTCTCACGGATGTCGAGGCCATCCTTCAGGCTGGTTGTGAACTTCTCGCTGCGCGCCAAGTCCGTGCCGAGCATCGCCAGCGCGGTGTCCTTCACGTGAGTGCGGAACCGTTCGATCGACACATCCTCGGGAGGCCAACTGCACTGGTGATACGGGTTCCACTGCAACTGCCACTCATCCTGTTGTGGCTTCAGTGGCTGCGGCTTCAGTTTGCAAGACCGCCACTCGATGGCCTGTCCCGGCAGACGGTTCTTGAGGAACGCCACGTCGCCATCCGGCAGTCGGCCGCGATTGATTCCCAGCCGAACCATCGGGAAGGGGATCAGTTCGTGATAGGGATACTCGCTGGCGAGCTGTGCCAGTGCGATCGCGAACTGGTCGCCGCCGATCTGCTGCGCCGCGACGATTAACGAGTAGAGCGTCGGTGTCAGACGGCGTTCGATCAGTGTCAAATTGCGGACGTATTGAAGGTAGACACGCAGCAACTTGGGAGTGATCTTGCGCGCCCGTTTACCGAGATCGGCCTTGTACCGGTCGCGCGCGGCGAGCAGCATCGCCTTCACGCCGTCGATCGAAAGATTTTCGTCGGCCTCCAGTTCCGAGCGTGCCCGTTCGTAGAGACCCGTGATGAACGGAAGCTCGCCGAGCACGAACAGCAGCGTTTCGGGATCGGCCCGGTGAATCGAGGTCTCCTCGACGGGATCGGGTTCAACACGTTCGAGCGTTCGTTCGGTGAAGGCTTCGCGAATCCACGGCCAGTCGATAATCGAGCAGACAAACAAAACGTGCTCGTACTGAGTTTCAAGCTGCCTCAACCGCGCGGCCATGTGGATGACGCGATCCTGCGGTTGGCCGGAGGGCAATTGAGCGATGCTCGGCAGCAGAGCGGCGGCGAACTTCTCGGGCGAGACCTGTTT
>JAYUFF010000728.1:0-1610 GCA_043738825.1 Schlesneria sp. | reverse complement strand
GTGGCCGTGGCTTCGCTACGACAAAAGCACGGCCACGCCAAGCCGTGACCGTGGCACCCTGAAAACAAGCCGTTTCTTTCCGGATAGCCTCTGAGTGGCAGGTTGGGCCGAGTGGCTGCGACGTTGCCAACGCTGCCGATTTTTCTAGCCTCGCCGGTCGTGTCCGTCCGATCCGTTGGAGTGCGTTGACCGAGTGACCCTCGGTTCGACACGCACTGCGGCGAAGTTTGCCGCTCCACGACATTCCGTCCATTTTTGCGAGACGCATCATGCCCGATCCTCACATGGCACAAATCCTCGAACACGCCGCTCACGAACTGCTGATGTGGGTTGGCTTCGGTACGTTGGTCGGTCTGGCCGCGAAGGCCATCATGCCCGGTCGCGATCCCGGTGGCGCGATCGGCACCCTGCTGATGGGCATCGCCGGAAGTCTGATCGGCTGCGGCGTCGTGCTGCTGTTCGACACCAGCTTCAAAATCACTCCCATCAGCCCGATCGGCTTCGCCGCAGGCACGGGTGGAGCTTTTCTGTTGTTGATCTTCTTCCGCATCCTGTCCAACTCGTATGTGGTCGAGGCGGTCGATGGCAACGTGAGGGGAACACCCGGCACGGCCGTGACCAAGTACTACCGCCGCAGCCGCCGCGCGGCGTAGTCCGAAGCGCGGTCTATTCTCGCTTGGCAGCCGGTTGAACGGAGGCAGCCTCTCGGCCGCAACCCACACGAAGAAGAAGAGCCACAGAGGGCACAGATTTCACGGATGGCACAGATAAGACGAAGACCAAGAACTCTCACCTTCTCCCTCTTCATCCGTGCTATCTGTGAAATCCGTGACATCTGTGGTCAGTCTTTTGCTTCATCGACAGGTGTCATCGCCTGGCTCTGAAATGCTCGCACGCCGGCATGAAGTCGATGCCTAGTAGTTACAAGGGACGTGGGGCAGTTATTTGACCAGCTTCCAACCGTCCGTCGTCACCGACAGGCCGGTGTGTCCCCTGTGCCGGTCGTAGACGGAGTTCATCTCGTCGGGGCTGTCGAAGAAGCCGACGATGAACGCCGCACTGAAGGACTCGCCCGCCTTGATCGGCCGTTCGCCGAACTCCTCGATCAGGCAGACGTAGCCTCGCTGATGGCACCACGCTTCCGAAACGACAGTCGGATCGAGCGTCATCCCGGCCAGCCACGGCCCGGCTTGGCCGGTCTCGGCGTTGCGGATGTGGTAGCCGCGAATCATTCGCTCGGGAACCTTGTCTCGATCACGGCGGTAGTTGAACCGTTCGTCGGGGGCGAAGCTCGTCAGAAACTCCTTCGACGGAATGCGGCCCTGATCGCTGCCGTGGTAGCTGAGATACACCTCGCTGAAGCTGTCTCCATTCTTGTGCTTGATGTGCCCCGGCATGTCGATCCGCAGAAACATCGCGTCACTGCTATTGACGGCGTCGATCCGTTGCATCGAGATGAAGTATCGTTGTCCCACGGGAAAGACCAGCAGTTGAGTCCACTTGGAGCCGGTCTGCTTTCCCGGCGCGGCGGTCTTGTATTGAAACGTCTGCTTGATCGCGACGAAGTCTTTGCCGCGAATGATCTCGGGCTTGAGTTCCTTCGCCTGAGT
>JAYUFF010000727.1:0-11487 GCA_043738825.1 Schlesneria sp. | reverse complement strand
GTTCCGAAAAACGAAACTTCCAAAACTTCTATCACGATCCGTTTTTGATTTTTAACCTCTGCTAAAGATCAATTGATTCACAGGCTCGGAGCGACGCTCGATGGTTGCGATCCGCTCGATCCGAAGGGTTGGGTCGAGGTCGAGCCGGGGCTGTTTCGTCACGAGGACTTGCTGCCGCTGACCGATGCGATTGTCGATCGCTGGTTCTTCGTGTTCGATGGCAAGCTCAATCGGATGCGCCGCTGCTCGAAGGGGCCGTGCGAACCGCTCAAGTCGCCGAAGGAATTGCTGCCGGGCGACTGGACGTTCGTGAAAGATGCCGAGCGCACGCAGGCCGCGCGAGCCGGTTACATTCACGGCTCGTTTTGGATTCGCTTGCCGTCGGGACAATCGCTGGACGATGCGAAGATCGAGTTTCCGCTGCGGACGGCGGGAGTGCTGATTCGCGGCACGTCGTCGCACATCGTCGTGAAGAATCTGACGGCGACTCGACCGTACAACGACGGCTTCAATCTGTCGGACTCGCGTGACTGCGTGTTCGAGAACATCCGCGCGATCGACTGCGGCGACGACGGAATCAGTGCTCATGGCGAGTGCCGATATCGCGTGGACGGCTTCACGTCGATCGGCAACGCGACCGGCATCTGCGACACGGGGCACAGCGAGACGACGTACCGCCGCGTGCTGATCCGTGACTGCATCGGCTTTGATCTCTTCTTCCTCGACACGGGGACGTATTCGATCAGCGATGCGGTCGTGATCTCGTCCGCAGCGAAAGCCGTGTACCTGCAAGGCCGCGACAAGCCGGCTGAACCGTGTCGCCTAACGCTCGACAACGTGCTGGTCCGCCGCGAGCGCACCGAGAACGAAGTCCGCGTCTCGGCCAACTGCGCGCTGACCGCGCGGCGCGTGACGTTTCTGAATCTCGACCTGCAAGCAACCGGTGGCGAAGTGAATTTCGACCGCTGCATCCTCGGTGGAACCGTCGCGGCAAAGACGCCTCGCAAGCCGCAGTTGCATCTTTGGAAAGACGCGACTTGGCACGGCGAGCGCAACCTCTTCGATCTCGATTCCGTGCGCGTAGGCCAGACGACGTTCACCGCCGCGAAGTTCGCCGATTTTCAGAAGCTCACCGCCAGCGATGTCGGCTCACGCTGGGAGAGCCTCACGACAACACCCGCCGATCTTGGCGCTGATGAAGCCGCACTGAACGAGTTGATTCCCCGTCCCACATCCTCAACGGGAGAAGAGCCATGACCACAGTTCCAAGTCTGCCTGTAGCCGAAGTCGTGAGACCTCGGGCTGGTGTGAAATCACCGAACTCTCACGAGTTCGGCTACCACCCCAAGCTGCTCCGGCTGTTTCTTTGGTTCGCTGTGTGCGCGGGGCCTGCGTTGTTGACCCACGCGGCGGAACCGGAGACGGTCTTCTTCGCGTTTGATGACGAGAGCCTCGCATGGCAGCACAACCTCAAGCTGACACTCGTCTCGCCCGACAAGCATCCGGCGAATCCGGTCGTGCGCCGTGGGCCGAAAGGCTCGCCCGATTATGGTCATGCGATTCTGTACGGAACCGTGATTCACGACGGAACCAAGTTTCGGATGTGGTATCTCGGCATGATCGAGCGGGAGTTGGCAGCGGGGCAGGCTCCCGGTTGGTGGCGACCGATGTGCTACGCCGAGAGCACCGACGGCATCGCGTGGACGAAACCGGAACTCGGACTGGTCGATCTCGGAGGGAACAAGAGAAACAACATCTGCCTGATCGAGGGCGAAGTGCATTCGATGACGCAAGTGAACGATTTTCTGTCGGTCATGCACGACCCGGCTGATCCCGATCCGTCGCGGTGGTTCAAGGTGGCGTACATCGCGCACATGCCTTACGAAGACATTCGTGGCGGCATGAGTAACGTCGGCATCAAGGAAGGCCGCGTCGGTGCGATCATCACCGCGACCAGCGCGGACGGTCTGCGCTGGAAGATCGTCGGCGACCGGCCGGTCAACGCGGAGGGCGAGCGGTTTGAGGTCAGCAGCCTGTATCGCTTCCGCAATTTCTATTACGCCTCGGGGCAGTTGATTTCGCCGTGGGGTTGGCTCACTGACGGACGCAACGCCGGTCGCATCATGCAGACGTATCGTTCGCCCGACTTCCGCGTCTGGTCGAAAGCGAAAGCGCTGTCGATGGTCATGCCCGAACAAATCACCGAGCCGCAGCCCGCCGTTCCTGACCTGTGGGACGGTCTCGGCAGGCAGATGCACATGGGCGTTGGCGTGTGGAATCGCGGCAATGTCGTGATCGGGTTGCAGGGCATCTGGCAGGGCAATCCGCGCGACCGAGCCGCGAACGCCAAGCCGCTCGACGGACTGAAGATTGATCTGGGCCTGGCGATCAGCAACGACGGCGTGCGGTTTCGTGAACCGATTCCAAACTTCAAGTTTCTCGAACATGGCCGCGACGGCGAATGGGATTCGATCGCGCTGCTGCAAGGTCACGCCTTCGTCAACGTCGGCGACAAGACGATGATCTGGTACTCGCATTGGGACTGCGAAGAGAAGTTCCGTTCGCAGGAGATCGGCCTCGCAACGCTCCGCCGCGACGGATTCGGCTACCTCTCGCGCCACGACGCTGGCGATCCGGGTCATTGCATCACGACGACCGTTCCGGCAACTGCGCAAGGTCAGCAGTTGCTCTTGAACGTCGCGGGAGTCACCGCCGATTCGCCGCTGACAATCGAACTGCTCGACGCCTTCGACCACCCGATCCCCGGCTATTCGGGAGCCGCCGCCGCGAAGATCACAACACCGGGAACTCAGCAGCCAATCGCGTGGCCCGCCCACCCCGACGGCCGATGCCCGCGCGATCGCGAGTTCTCCATCCGCGCATCGCTTCCCGATTCCGACAACGTGCGGCTGTACGCGATCTATCTGCGACCTTGAATTGCCAAATGCGCGAGCCGTTGCATCGCATCTAAAGTCTAAGGGGTCAGGAGTCGTTGATTGGCGCAGGTTGTATCGTTCGGCTGCTGCGACTGTGATGATGAACGAATGTCTGACCATTGAATGAGGTACGCCGTGAATCCGACTTATCGAAAAGCAATCGTGGCCGCACTGGCATTGGTGGCGTTGGCCTGCATGACGCATGGTTCCGCCTTCGGCGAGGAGGTCACGCGAGTGTTCCTCTTCGCCGGTCAGTCCAACATGGTTGGGTCGGACGCACATGCGGATCGCATTGACGACTACCCGAACTTCAAAGGCTCTGGCGAACCTCAGAAAGACGTCCTTTACTCGTACATCTTGGGCGATGGCGATGAGGCTTCCAGAGGCTGGGTTCCGCTCAAGCCGCTGCGTTCGTTTGGGCCGGAGGTGACGTTTGCTCGACAGGTCCGGCAGCAGGCTCAGTTCCCAATCGCCATCATCAAATTGGCGGTGGGAGGGACGACGGTCGCCTTTGATTGGAATCCCGATGCGCCGGAGAAGGGGCAGAAGCTCTACCCGCGAACGCTCAAGCTCATTCGTGAGTCGCTCGACGAGTTGGACAAACGGGGCGTTCGTTATCGGCTCGAAGCGGTCATGTGGCATCAGGGGGAGAACGACATGCTCGACCGCAATCTCTACAAGCAGTACGCCGACGGACTGACGAAGCTCGTCGCGCGGTTGCGAGCTGACCTGAAGGTTCCGGAGCTGAAGTGGTACATCGCCGAGGTCAGCGAGAAGGGGATCTGGGGCATGGATCACCGCAGCAACCTCGGCATCCTGCGCCAGCAGCAGGAGCAAGTGTTGAAGGCCGATCCGCTGCTGCGCTGGGTGCCGACATCGCACTTGGCGTTTGAAGTCACGGGGAGCGGGCAGCCGCACTATCACTTCGGCACTCAGGGTCAGCTTCAAATGGGCGAAGCCTTCGCGGCCGCGTATCTCCGCGACATCGGGAAGCCGCCGGCAACAACCGATCGCCGCTTCAAGAACGGGCTGCCGATCGCGAAGCCGGCCCGCGTGCGACTGTTCGTGCTGGCCGGTCAGCGCAACATGGAAGGCGAGGATTCCTTCGTCTCCGAAATCGCTCAGCAACCGAGCTACGAGTCCTTGGCCAAGGATCAACGAGACATCTTGTTTCGTTACTCGGTGGGGGGCGGAGAGAAGTCGTCATCTGGTTGGGAGCCGTTGGGACCAGTCGATGATCTCGGCAACTTTGGCCCCGAGCTGAGCTTTGGTGCTCGATTGCGGAAGTCGCTGGATGCGAAAGAGGGAGTGGCCATCGTCAAGTTCACTCACAGCGGAGCGCAAGGCCCCGATTGGTTTTCCAACGGATCAGCCGAGTCGCATCGCAATCTCTATCCGAAACTCATCAGCTTCATTCGCTCGGCTCAGGATGATCTGAAGCAACAAGAATTTGATTGCAGCCTAGAAGGCATCTTCTGGCATACCGGCGAGAATGACACCTATTTCGGGCCGTACGCCAACAACAACGCCAAGTGGATGAAGCAGTTAATCGACCAGACGCGAGCGGACCTCCAGCAGTCCGATCTCGCGTGGTTCATCTCCGAGCAACACAAGAACGCCCCATGGCGCAACATGGAATCCGTCAACACCGCGCTCAACGAACTGGCTCGTACCGATCCGCGCATCACGATCATCAAGACGTCTGAGTTGCCTCACGCACGACTGCATTTCGGAACTAAGGGAACGCTCTTGCTGGGCGAAGTCATGGCCGACGCGTACTTGAAGTAGCGGCTTGCGAAGATTTTCGATGTGCGCGAGGCATTGCGTCGCAAGATCGATTCAACGCGAACTTGGGTGGCCGCATCGCCCGACCTAGTAGGAGCTTCCCACGCAGGTGGCTGGTTCTTAATCGCCCACTGACACACAGAGCTTGGTGCAAAGGCACCAAGCTCGGTTGTTACAAAAAAACTGGACGAGTGTCAATCGCTTTTAAAGCGCACGAAAATGTATGGGCGAAAATTAGTGCCGAGTGAGAACGCACGGATCGCGAGACGGCTTCTATGATTGGTGCAGAAACCTACTGGCACCACAAAACCAAGCTTCAGACGTGACGGCCTTCGGGCCATATTTGTCGTCATCGACCCGGGTCATTGTAAGCAGGCCGAATTCGGGAGCCAGGCCGCAACCTCTTGTACAACTATGATTAACGACTTCGTCCAGTTCCTCAAAGGACCAGACAAAAGTTCAATAGCCGTCCTGTCATCCCGACCTTCAAAGCCTTGCTCGCAAACACTGCGGGCGAGGCTTTTTCGCTTGGTTTCATGGGGTTTTCGGGCTTCGATCGGCGCGGCATTTGTTCATCGCCATCGTCTGATGAGATGACAGCAAACGACACAGATTGCCCCCGTTTGCCAATGTTTGGTGCAACAGGTGGTGCAACCAAACTGACAGGATGTCTGAGGGTAGGCGTTCTGTCTTGATCGTCTGTCCCGGTCGCTCGCATCGTCTGGCGTTCGGTCGATGGCGAGGCGTCGAGGTTGAGTGACGGCAGCGAATCCAACGCCCCGTACACGTCGAGCAACTTCGGATCGGTGTAGGTGTTCATCGTCAGGTCGATGGATGAGTGACGCATCGCGGCTTGAGCCGTTCGCGGAGCAACGCCCCCTTTGCTGAGCAACGTCCCGAACGAATGCCGTAGAGCGTGAACGTCGATGGTTCGTTCCCGTTCGTCTCGCTTGGCGATCCCAGCGGCGAGCAAGTCGCGGTCGAGGATTCGCACCAGTCCGGCGGGAACCGTGAACAGCGGTCGCTTGCTGTCACAAGTGCCCCTGTCGTTGCGCAGCTTGAGCGTTGCCGCGTTCGGCGTGTCGGACAGCCAATCCCTCAGATCGTTCGCCAAGTCGTGACGTAGCGGAATCGTCGAGCCTTGGCGGTTCTTCTCATCGGCCGCGTCCAACACGACGAACGGCATCGGCCCGTCGAGTTCCAATTGCCCGACCGTCAACGATGCGAGTTCACCCTTCCGCAGTCCCGTCAGAACGAGCGTCTTGTAAATCAACGCCCGCTCCCGCCCGAGCCGTTCAAGTTCGTCGATCAACTCGGGATTCTTGGCGAGTCGATGCCTTGCTCGTTCGACCGTCGCTTGCATCGTGTCGAGCGTCAACACGGCCTTGCACCAGTTCGACCGCTTGCGGCGAGTGCCGGTCGCTTCGTCGCGTTCATTTGTTGGGCGAACGGCTTCCCGTCCGAACTCGGTGAGCGGTCGCAAGCGTGCCACTTCCAACAGCTTCACCAGTTCGGCTTCGGTCATTGCCCGGCGTTGTCTGCGCCGATCGGTTCGCACGTTCGCTTTCGGAACTTCGCCGAACGGATTGCCCGACAGTCGCGGCTTGGTTCCCGAGCAACACCAGTTCGCAAACATGACCATCGTTTCGCGGTAGCCGTTGCGAGTTGCCGCCGACATCTCTTCCGCTTCGCGTTGCAGCAGCCACTTCGTCAGCTTGCCGCCGTCGAGGTCTCCCAACTTGCGAAAGCCACAGTCGCCCGATATGCGGTCGAACTGGCGTTGCATGTTCGCGACACGGACGGGACTCGTTTCCCGCGCCCGCAGATGGTCGAGGTACGTGGCGAAGTGATCGGCAACCGGCGTCCCCTGATGATCGGCTGTCGCGGCTTCGGCGGTGGTGATGACTTCGGCTTTGACCAGTTCGGCCCGCCGTTCCAACTTGGACAGAACCGAACGAGCGGCATCCTCATCGCGGCAGCCGGTCGAGACTTCGCAGACGTAGCCCGAGCCGTCCCGAAACTTGGCGAGGTACGTTCCCGCTTCGTCGAGAATGCGCGGCGAGCCATCCTTCGCCGTCGTCACCTTGGCCGTGCGCGACTTGCCGCCCTTCGCAGGTTTCCACCGAGCGAACGGTTGGCCGTTCTTCGTGAACAGTTCCGCCCCCTTGGGCAGCGGTCGCGTCACGGTTTTCTTGAAGACGGTTTCCATCGTCGGTCCCCTTCAGTCCTTTCGACATGGATATCAATTCATCTTGTTCTTCAGGCGTATCAAAAGTCTTCATCGGTGGCGCAATGCGGCAACGCATTCCGGAGCAGGCTTCTGCCTTTTGATGTGACTTGCGTATTGTCCAGGGCAATGAATTCGAGTCTGGTGAGTCCCGTGAGGCATTTCATTCCAGAGTCAGTGACTTGCGTTTTGGAGAGTGAGATTCGTTCGAGTTTGACCAACCCCTTAAGGTATTCCAACCCGGCATCGGTCACTTGAGTGTTGTCGAGGAATAACAATTTGAGCCTGATCATCCCCTTGAGATGCTGCAATCCAACATCCGTGATCTGCGTGCTGTCGAGTGTTAGTTCTTCAAGGCTGGGCAGCCCTTGGAGATGTTCCAAACCGGCGTCAGTGACTTGTGTGTTTTCGAGTACGAGTTTTCTGAGGCTTGGATGCCCTTTGAGATGGGCCAACCCGGCATCGGTCACTTGCGTGTTGGCGAGGTTGAGGAAATCGAGTCTGGTCAATCCCTTGAGACGCGGCAATCCAACACCTGTGATCTGCGTGTTGTCGAGCCTAAGCCCTTCGAGGCTGGTCAGCCCCTTGAGATGTTCCAAACCGGCGTCGGTCACTTGTGTACCGTCGAGATAAAGCCATTCGAGCTTGTTCATCCCCTTGAGATGCTGCAAAACGGCGTCGGTGATCTGCGTGTTGGCGAGGCCGAGCTTCTTGAGGTTGCTCAACCCACTGAGATTCTGCAATTGAACATCAGTAACCTGCGTGTCATTGAGTGCGAGAACACTAAGATTGGTCAGCGATTGCAATTCTGAAACCAACGCTGTCGATAATGTTTGACCATCAAGTTTGAGAAATTTGCCATCTATCCAGACTTCGGCAATTCGAGAATTTTCAAAATGGACCGTTCCAATACGGACAAATTTAGTAGTGAGGGATTCGACCTCCCGAGCAATCCGCTGTTCCCGCAGAGACGTTGAATGCTGTTCCCGCAAATTCGTGGAATAAACTCTGACGACACCGTAAACCGCCGTCACCAACACCGCACCGATCACGACTCGGACAATGTTCCGTCGTAGGATTTGCCAGCCCGTCACGGATTCGCGGGGAGTTTCGTCCATCGTGTCACTTCCCCTTCCGCTTCGGAGCGGCTTTCGTTGTGGCCTTGCGTGTTGCCGGTCGGAGTTCCAGCCCAAAGTAAACGGCGAGCTTGTCGGCCATGTCGAGCCGCAATGTCCGCTCATCCTTCACGAACGACATCAGGCTTTGCCGGGTGACTCCGGTTTCCTCTTGCAGTGTGAGGAACGGCAGTTCGCTCGCCAGAATGGCGGCCTTCAGCGCGTCGGCTATCGGTTGTTTGGTTGGCATAGTGTCGCAGAGAGTACAATCGGGCGGACGGGCGGTCAATCTTCTGTGTTTTGCGTCCGCAGACTCGAGTCAGGCGGACGCCTTATGGTCCCTAGTGGGATATGTGACGGTCAGGTGTCACCGAAAAATGTCGCAGGAGCGCTTCATCTTCGTTCGCATCGTCGGGCGTCAGGATGAAGGCGTCGTCGGCCCCGAACTCCAGTTCGCTCGATTCGCGGAACGAGGCGAGGTTCAACCCGTCGCCCGAGTAGCTCGACCGGCCCGCCTTGTCCTTCGTGCGACCAACGGCCGACAACACGATGACAGCCACGCCCGCATCGGCGAACGCCCGCAGATGACTCATCGTCGCATCGACCGAGCCGCGCTTGTCGCCATGCTCACCCGGCGGTTGAATCCGCTGGATGTAGTCCAGCACGATCAGCCCCGCGCCGTCCGAGAAAAACTCGTCGGCCACGGCGGCGACGTTGGCCAGGTCGAACGGCGGTCGCACGAACGCCAGCCGTTCCGCCAACTCGTCGAGCGTGTTCAGTCCCGCGTCGATTCGCTCGGCGTGTTCTTCCGTGAGTCGCCTGTAACGAATCGTCGTCAGGTCCACGCCCGACAACCGAGCCAACTGGCGGTCGAGCAACACGGCGGGCGGCATCTCGATATTGCACACCACGGCCCGCAGTGTCGGCGTCAGCCGCAAGGCATCGACCACGGCTTGCATCGTGAATGCCGTCTTGCCCGCTCCCGGCGCGCCGCCGAGCAACGTCACCAGCCCCGGCCCGATTTCGATGCGAGACAACTCGCCCTCGCCAATCGGAAAGAACGTCGGCGACTTGCCGCTCAACACGTCATCCCGCCAGCCGTGCAACACGTCGGCAGCGGCTTGGAAGTTTGGTTTGTTCAAGATCCGTTCCCGTTGCGTGAGTGATTCAATCCGCAGTCGATTTGCCGTCGCGTCTCGCTTGGCGAGAGTCCCGAATCGAGAGCCGCTTCGCTCAACAGTTCGTGAGCCAGTTCGACCGGGCATCCGAACTCGGCAAGGTTCGCAGCCGCCGAGAACAACAGCCGATGCCGGTCCCCACTCCCGGCCCCGTCGCGCATGAAATCGAACGTTGCCCGGTTGAGCCGCGCCGATCGGTCGGACGATGCCCGCCGTTCCCGAGCCGCTTCGGTCTCTTGCTCAACTCGTCGAGCGGCCTCTTGCCAGTCCGTCGCCGCTTGATCGCAGCGCGTCGAGACTGTCGGCACGTCGAACGCCAGCGGTTCCCGTGCGAGTTCCTGTATCCGCCAAGCGGACATCATCAGCAGTTCGGCCAGCGTCAACCGCCGCTTGTGTAGCCCCGTCTTCGGATGACGTGAGTTCGGCGCACGAAACGCCCTCACCTTGTCAAACACTCCCGAGTCGATGACGACTTCGCACGCAGCGGCCAGCCCTTCGGCCAGTCGTCTTGCCGTGAGGTTGAACACACCCGAAGCGGTCGGTTGCCAAAGGTCCGTCGGCAACCCAACGTGAAAGCCCTTGCTGCCCGAGAAGAACGCCAACAGCGCGTCATCGTCGAGCGAGTACCGTTCAGCCAGGCACAGACACAATCGAGCCGCATCACGTCGAGCGGCTTCCAAGTCCGTCCGGTCGATGTCGAACCAAACGAACTCCCCACCGCAGACACCAGCGAAGCCCTTGGTCGAGCCGTTCGCGTCGAGATGTCTGCGGAAGTCCTCGCCAAACGTGAACGCGCTCAAGTAGGCTTCGCGGTTCACGTCGGCCCGTTCGTCGAGACTCGCATACGCGACGAACGCGGTTGGCCAACAGACCAACCGCCGCTCGCCCGTACACGGCCCAACGATCCGAAATCCAAGATCGTCGGCCATCATGTTCGCCCCCTCAAAAGCCAGCGGGGGGAGTGAGTTCGTCGCCGTCATCGCCGCTCGGTTCGTCGCCTTCCGGCTTCGGTGCGAACGGATCGGCTTCCGGCATGTCGATGCCGATGACTTCAAACGACCGAACGCGGTTCCGTTCGATGCCGTCATCGTCCTTGCGAAGTACAACCGTCACCTTGCAGCGGATGCCCCGTGGCAACGGCCGTTCCATCATCTCGGGCGACTTGATGCCGAGCTTGCCAAGGTCGCGCTTCGACTGCGCCAACGCGGCGGGCGTCAGCCAACAGTCCAGCCAGAGCCGTTGCCCCTTGAACTCGCCGTCGAGAATTACGAACTCGACTTTGTAACCCGGCGTCGCTTTCGAGCGGCTCGATTCGAGTTCGCCCTTGGTGACGTGGCAAACGTATTCTCCCCGTGGAACCGGCCCGAACTCCCCGGCCGCTTCGGTGTTGTTCCAGCGGGCGTTGAAGTCCCCGCCGCTTCCGTCGAGAATATCAGACAGCTTTCCCATGTTCGTTGACTCCGTTCGTGGTGAAGGTGGATGAGTTCACAGCGGGCGAGTCGGTGGCAGCCGATTCGCCCGCGTCTTTTGGTTGGTTGTCGAACGCTTGAGCGGCGAGCAGCTCGGCGCGGCGACGTTCGGCCGCGCTTCGGTCGATCAGTCGCCACTCGGTCAGATAGCCCGCATGGCGAGCCGGTCGAGCCGACTTCAACACCCGCGCGCCAACGATCAGACCGTCGGCCTGCAATCGCTTCGGGATGCTCGCCCGCCACTTGCCGCCGTCGAGGTACTTCCCCGGCAAGCTGTCGGCGGCATCGTCGAGCGTCGCGCAGCCGGTCGCACTCGCCAACAGAGCGTCGAGGAACTTCAGCGTTCCCCGTTCAATCTCGGGCCGATGTTTGAACGCGGCTCGCTTGATCCCACGTTCGGCCCGCTTCTCGCCGCGTTCGCGGCCTTCGGTCGCAATCATCGCGCACCCACTTTCGAGGGGCGGCAGTTCGGACAGCCAGCTTCGATCCAGTCGAGTACGCCGGTCTTCGGATCGCCGGTGCGCAACCGAAAGCGGACGAGCCGCCCAACGTGGACGGGACGCGGCATCAGCCCTGCGTCGGCCATGCGGCGGACGTGACGCGGCGAACAAGGGATCAGCGCCGCAATGGCGTTCACGTCGCCCATGCCGGTTGACGAACCGGCGGCAGAGACTTCGAGCATTTCTCAATTCCTTCGGGGAGGGAGCGACTTGCCATCGGCCGAACTGTTCGGCTCGTGTGCGTCGATCTACCTACCGAGAAATTGACTTCTGCCGT
>JAYUFF010000726.1:0-1610 GCA_043738825.1 Schlesneria sp. | reverse complement strand
AGATGTCGGCGATCGCGCGGTTCTTCCAGGCGTCGGCCGCCGCGAGATCGGGCCGATTCGGATCGAACGCCGGCCGAGTCGCCATCGCCAGCACGTCGCCCGTTTTCGGATCGAGCGCGATGGCGGAGCAGCTTTCCGGCTTCCACTCCTTCATCACCGCATCGAGTTCCTGCTCGGCGAACAGTTGCACGACCAGATCGAGCGACAGTTGAACCGACTCCCCCGCGCGGGGCGGTTGTTCGGCATCGTCGAGGATCTCGATGACTCGTCCGCGCGAATCGCGCGCCAGCCGGCGTTTGCCATTCTCGCCACGCAGGAGGTGATCGAGTCCCTCTTCGATGCCGCCGCGACCGACGCCGTCGATGTCCCTCAGCCCGAGAACGTGAGCCGCCACGACCCCCTGCGGATACTCGCGGCGATACTCGTCCCGAAAGCCCCACATCCCCTTGGGCAAGTCGAGTTGTTTGACCTTCTCCACCTCGTCGCTTGTTAGCCGACGCTTCACCCACAGGAAGTGCCGGTCTCGTTCGCCGATCTTCTCGAACAGCGAGTCGGCATCGACACCGAGCGCCGTCGCCAGTGACTGCGCCACGCCCCACGGCTTCGAGATGCGACTCGGCACAACGTACAAACTGCGCATCGTCAGCGTCGTCGCGACGAGACGCCCTTGCCGATCGACGATGTCGCCGGGGCGAGGCACGATCTCCTCGGCATACTCACGCTGCCGTTCGGCTCGGTCCGCAAGACGATCCTGCTGCCACCACTGAAGCTGAACGAGCCGCATCGCGAGCAGAGTCCACCCAATGCCGAGCAACGTCACCACGAACCGAGCCCGGTTGTGGATCGGCGTTGGCTGTTTGGCGTTCGCTAGTTGGTGAGCCACGGCAATTTTGTCCGTAGCACATGCTGCCAGCTTGTGCGTTTTCTTATTCCTACTCTTACTCTTACTCTTACTCTTACTCGTAATCTTAATCCTCTTCGCCTCCGCTCCAGTCATCAGGCAAGAGGATGAAGATTATGATTACGATTATGATTATGAGTAAGAGTTGAAGTCAGAGGGGGACGCACAAGCTGGCAGCATGTGCTACGGGCCCTTGTTCCAATTCAACAGCGGAGCACGTCGCTCGTCGGATCGTTGCGGTTTGGCAGGCCGATGCAGCGCGGCGTCGCCTCGCTCCAAAGCCTCGAACAATTTGGCGGGCGTTCCCAACCGCTGGGCTTCGAGTTTCAACCCGGCCTGAGTTTCGACGAGGACTTCGAGCCGATACTGCTGCTGGCTGAGCGACCGCTTGAGCGACAGGTTCTGCGTCTCCAAGGCTGTTCCAGCCAGGGCGATCATCACCACCAACGCCAATGCCGCACCGAACCGGAAGAACACGACCGCCGCTCCCGACGAAGCAGAAACTCAAACGAGGCGCTCTATCAGACTAAAGTAGCCATCATCGCTCCGCGTGATGAGCCTTTCTGATGTAGACGCCTGGTCTCAAACGGCTCATCACGCGGCGTAACGATGGCTACGTTGGTCTGAGGCAGTGTCTCGTTTTAGTTTCTCTGCTTCGACGGGAGTGGCTGTCGTGTTCTTCCGGTTCGGTGCCGCATTGGCGTTAGTG
>JAYUFF010000725.1:0-4335 GCA_043738825.1 Schlesneria sp. | reverse complement strand
GTGACGCTTGCCTGTCGTTGCATCTCGGCACGCGGGTTGCCTTCCCGCAGAGTCAGCCCCGACGCTGCCATTTCGTCGCGTGGCCCTACTGGCCGAATACTTTGATTGCCGGGATCGGTCGTTTAACCGCGTGGGCAACGCTCCTCGCGTCGATGGCGTGTCCCGCGTCAATCGCGCGGGGCGTTGCCCACGCGGTTAAACGAGATCGACCTGCTGGAAAGTTGTTCGACCACTAACTTGATCCCTGACCACCGGAGTTCATCGTGTCCGACGTACAGCAAGAGTTCACGTTCCAGACCGAGATCAAGCAGCTCCTGCACATCCTGTCGCACTCGCTCTATCAGAATCGCGAGATCGCGCTGCGCGAGCTGATCTCGAACGCCTCCGATTCTCTCAACAAGATGCGGCATGTGCAGTTGTCCGAGGAGCAGTATCGCGACGACGCGCCGCTGGTGATCTCGTTGGAGCCGGACAAGGATGCGAGCGCCCTGACGATCCGCGACAACGGCATCGGGTTGACTCACGAAGAGTTGGTGAAGAACCTCGGCACGATCGCGCACAGCGGATCGAAGGAGTTCCTGCGGAGCCTGGCTTCGTCGCAGGCCAGTGGCGAGGCGAAGGCGGACCTGTCGCTGATCGGGCAGTTCGGCGTCGGCTTCTACTCGGCGTTCATGCTCGCGGAGAAGGTCGTTGTCGTCACGCGGAGCTACAAGGAGCAAACCGGTTGGCGCTGGGAGTCGGATGGTTCCGGCCGCTTCACGATTGCGGCGATGGAAGGGGACGTCCCGCGCGGCGCGCAGATCATTCTGCATCTCAAGCCCGAGATGGAAGAGTTCACCGAACCGAAACGGTTGGAGTACGTCGTCCACAAGTACTCGACGTTCGTTCCGCATCCGATCAAGCTCGCAGAGCAGGTGCTGAACGAGCAGAAGCCGATTTGGGTCGAACCCAAGAACCAGGTCACGACCGAGCAGCACGAAGGCTTCTATCAGTGGCTGGCTCATGGAGTCGAACAAAAGCCGCTGTGGCATCTGCATCTGTCGAGCGACTCGCCGATCCAGTTCAACTCGATCCTGTATTGCCCGCCGGAGAACTTCGAGTTGCACGGGTTCGGCTCCGTCCAGCACGGCATCAATCTCTGCGCGAAGCGGATCCTCGTTCAAGACGACTGCCGCGAGCTGCTGCCCGAGTACCTGCGGTTCCTGTACGGAGTCGTCGATTCGGCCGACCTGCCACTCAACGTCTCGCGCGAAACATTGCAGGATCACAAGCTGATCCCGAAGCTGAAGCGAGTCCTCACGAAGAGGGTGCTCGATCACCTGGACAGCATCTCCGAGGAGCAGCCCGAGACCTACGCGACGTTCATTCAACAGTTCTCGCCGATCCTGCGCACCGGCATCGCGGTGGACTTCGAGAACCGCGACAAGATCGCGAAACTGCTGCGGTTCCACTCGACGAAGTCCTACTGTGAGACGCCGATCCTGGCGATGCTGGACGACTCCAAGCCGCCGTTGCCGATGGTGTCGTTCGACGATTACATCCAGCGTTCCCCCGAGGGGCAGAAGCAGATTTACTACCTCAGCGGACAAAGCCTCGATGCGATGGCGAAGCACCCGCATCTGGAAGCCTTCACGAAACGCAAGCTCGAAGTGCTGTTCCTCGAAGACCCGATCGACGAGTACGCGCTAATTCAACTGCGCGCGTATGACGGCAAGGAACTGATGTCGATCGACGCGGCCGACGTGTCGTTCCCCGAGTCCACCAACCCCGCCGAGGCCGACGAACAGCCGCCGCTGCCGGAGAATCTGGACCGCGTCCTCGAACTCGTCCGCGGTGCGCTCGGCAAGCACGTGGAAGACGTGCGCGAATCGACGCGGCTCACCGACAGTCCCTGCTGCCTGGTCAATCCGCGCAGTCACATGAGCAGCCGCCTGCAACAGGTCGTCGGTCAGACGGTCAAGGACTTCGAGCAAACCCGGCGCTTGATGGAACTCAACCCGCACGCACCGCTCATCGGTCGTCTGTGCGAGCTGTCGGCGAACGCGGACAACGACGACTTCATCCGCGATTGCGCCCGGCAACTCTACGCCAACTCGCTCATCCTCGACGGCATCATCCCCGACTTCGACGACACGACCGCGCGGTCACTTCGCTTCATGGAAGAGCTGGCGAAGACCAAATCGACGAGCGTGGTGTGACGGGGGACGCAGGTCAAAACGGATCTCGTGGAGTAGGTTTGTAACCTGGCCGTCCCGGCTGCAACGAGGCCGCACAAGCTGGTCGTGCTGTGTCACCGCTTGATCTTGGGGTAGCCACGCTCGCCAGAGCGTGGGGCAAGTCCATCTCTCGCCCACGTTCTGGCGAACGTGGCTACGACAACAACCCCAATTCTTAGGTGTGACGAAGCAGTCGCCTGTGCCACGTCAAGACTCGCGGCGCGAGTCACTTCGTCCCGGCATCGGCGACGCGGACGATCAGCACGCGCTGTTTCTTGATCCCGTGGTCGTCGCGGCAGAAGAACAGGTCGCCCATCGACTCGTGCTGGTCCGGTGCGGCGGTGATGATCGCCATTTCGCCGACGTTCATCGTCAGACTGAATTGGTGAGCGTGCCGGGCATCGACGTTCTGTCGGCTGCGATAGGCCCAACCTTCGTCGGTGGGAGTGTGGCGGACTCGGTTCTCGCCGTGATGAATCTCGGGCTGAAAGTCGATCCGCACCCAGCCGTCCTGCAACCGAGCCGACTTCATGCGAAACAGGCTGCGTGCGGATTGGTATTCGTGCCGTTTGACTCGATCGCCCTGCACGATGTTCAGTTGGCAAGACTCGCGTTCTTCTCCGGTTTGCACTTCGGTGTCCATGCCTGGTGGCAGGCTTTTGCGGCTGCCGATGAGCGGCTTGGTGTTGGGGTTGTCGGCAACATCTCCCGCACCCACCAGGCCGAGCAACGTTTGAACGGTCGGCGGCAGGCTGGACCCCACGTGGCCGACGCGGAAGCCGTTCTGTTGCAGCAGCTCGCGCGTCTCGGCCGGGATGGCACCGATCTGGTCGATCTCACGCCACAACATCGGACCGAGCAGCGGATCGTCGGCCGGTCGCTCGACGAACAGCACCTCCAACTGAATCGCATTCTGCGCCGCTCGAATCGGCGGCAGCGTGGGTCGGCGCGATTCGGCCTTGCTCACCGCATCCCCCGTGGGAAAGAGCGAGCAGCCGATCAGCGTCGAGACCGCGAGCGCGACGACCAACCACGGCAGCCTGTGAAACGACGCAACGGGATCGACGTGCAATGACACGCGAGGGTCCGAACGGACAAGGATCGAGATGAACTGGGACGGGGAGCGGCGGGACTCTAGGTCCGACCTCCGATTGTGTCAATTTGAGTTGCGAGCAACATGTTGTATTGCGCGGGTGGATTGATTTCGGCCTTGCCTCTTGTCCCCTCGCCCCGGCCTTGCGGGGAGAGGGTTAGGGTGAGGGGTCTTCTGATCTTGCCTTGGACGAGCACTCGAAGTGCGGAATCATCCAATTGTCAGCCTCTCAACCCACAGCTATCATCCGCCCCGAGATGACTTACATAACTAGCCCGACGCGCCAGCGAGGGCAGGACATCCGATCCGCGCGAAGCCCTCGCTGGCGCGTCGGGCTAGTTTGAAGTCGGGCGCGTTTGAAATGGCCGTGGATTGTTCCTTGGCATGCAGCCGCTTCCAGGGATTGGACATGACTTCGCCCGAGTATCGCATCGGTTTGGGACACGACCGCCACCGGCTGGTCGCGGGCCGCAAGCTCGTGCTCGGCGGCGTGGCGATTGATTTTGAGCTGGGTCTCGACGGGCACAGCGACGCCGACGTGCTGCTCCACGCCATCACCGACGCGATCCTTGGAGCGGCCGGATTGGGAGACATTGGCGACTGGTTTTCAAACACCGACCCGCAGTGGGCCAACGCAGACTCAGCCGTCTTCCTGCAAGCCGCCGTTGCCGCCGTGAAGGAACGAGGCTGGGAAGTCGTCAACCTCGACTGCACGATTCATGCTGAGCGGCCCAAACTCTCGCCTCACAAACAATCCATCGCAGCGAACGTGGCGAAGCTCCTTGAGATCGCCGACGACCGAGTGAACGTCAAAGCCAAGACCGGAGAAAAAGTCGGCCCTGTGGGCCGCCTCGAAGCGATTGATGCCGATGCCGTGGTGCTGCTCGAGCGTCGATTCAGCGGCGACGAATCCTCTGTCGAGACCGAGGGCGATCACTCATGAAGACAACGGCATCACACTGCTGGGGCTTCGGTGTCTCGCACGATCGCGCTGATGGCGCGATTGATTCGCAGGCCCGCTGGTTC
>JAYUFF010000724.1:0-4338 GCA_043738825.1 Schlesneria sp. | reverse complement strand
CGGCGGTTAGTGTGTCGTTCATCAAATCAAAAAGTTCCGAAGAAATGAAAGCGGCGATGAATCCCCGCACTCCAAAGATGGCAAAAGTCGAGCTTAGGTGTGACGAAGCTCTAGCGGTTCCGAGCTGCCAGACAGCGTGCGGCGTGAAGTATTCGCTGATCCACAGATCGGTGGTGAGCATTGCTCCGGGCATCGGGTGGGGTCCGAGAGGTCAGGAGACAGGAGTCGGCAACTCGCCTTTGAGGCGGTTCCCATTTCAACGATCAGCGTCCGACGGGGAGGAAGATTGTCAACGGCGAGACGAGTTGCGTCGGTTCGTTCTGTTCTCGCGGAGCCTCAACTTCGATGCGGGGTTCGGCGGCAACGGCTTTGGGTGAGGTCGGATAATGGAGAAACGTGTCGTGGTAGCTCGACAGGCCTCGGCCGAGTTGGATGAGGCGATCTTTGTTTTGTTGTCGTCGCGATTTCTCTCTCACCTGCAAGACGGCTGGCGTGAAGAGCGCGACTGCAATCAGCAGGAGTGTCGCGCAGACCCACACCTGCGGCGCGACCGGGCTGCGCACCAGAAACAGAGGCAACCGTCGCAGAAATGTGATTCCGAGCATCGCTTGGATGCGTGGCCCCGGTGGTGGCAAGCCCTCTTCAGAATCCGCCAACTTCCAAGTGTCGAACACCGCCCATACGCTCAGGAACACGAGTGACACATAAATCGCCAGACAAGCCGCTTGCGCGACGGGGTGCGGCGGCGCGAAGTCCCTCAGAATTGTCGTCACGATTTGTTCGAGTAGCCGTTTCACAGATGACCCTCACGTGCATTCTGCGAGAGCCGAAGACGCACAAGCTGGCCGCATGTGCTACGGATTGAGCCGAACTCCGTCGGCGTCTCATTCGACCAGACGCGCCACGGGCAGGCTGTTGCCGAAGCGTTTGAAGTCTTTGAACGTCCAGACGACCTTCTTGTCCGCCGTCACCTCAACAAGCTGCGGGTTGTCCGGCCCGGCGTGGCAGTTGACGAGGAACGTGTTGCCGTTGGGGAGGCGTTCGACCATCGTCACCCAAGCCAGCGTGATTCCGGGCAGCTCTTTTTCCTCGACCGACCAGACCGTCTTGCCGTCCTTGTCGACTTCGAGCACGCGGTGGCCGTCGCCTGCGCCGATCAGCGTGTTGCCGTTGGCCAGCCGCAGCGCGCTGTAGAGCTTCGAGCCGACCTTGTACTCCCAGACGATCTTGCCGTCGGCGTCGTACTCGCGCGCGGCGTGATCGGACTCGTGCGCGACGAGGTAATGGCCGTTGTCGAGCTTCCGCACCAGTCGCGTGTCGGTGTGAGGATTGGGATTCTCAACCTTGAGGGCGATCTGTTTGTGAATCTTCCCGTCGGCATCGACCTCGATGATCCGAGCCGGGCCGCTCTCCACGATCATCGTGTGCCCCTTGGCCAGCCGCTGAAAGGCGTGGACTTCGACGCGTTTCCCCTCGTTGCCGTTCTGCTTGCCCGCATCGTACTGCCAGACCGTCTTGCCTTCGGGCGTGACTTCAACGATCTCGGTCCACGACTTCTGGAAGAGGACGTTGCCATTGGCGAGCTTCCACGCATCGTGAATGTCCCGGATCGGCTGCTGCCACGCGAACTCGCCCTGCTCATCAACGAGGGCCAGCACCTTCGCCGAGTAATCGCCGATCAAGACCTTTCTCGGCTTGCCGGTCTGCACCGACGAGTTGTCGTCAGCGCGAACGGCCAGCGTCGAACAGAGCATCACACACACCACAGTCAACCGAGTCACAAACGATCGCATGAGCAAGAGCCTTCAAAATGAAAGGAAAGTGGGGCCGCTGGACGAAGGCCGCTCCCTCGTCGAGCGGCATACTGAGAGAAGTGTGCTGCGTTTGCGAGGATGAACGCAATGCAGGCGTTTTCGACGGAAGCCGGCGAGCCGCGTGAGGTCAGGGGCTGTGCATCTACGACATCCGAGAATTGGGGGAGTGATCGTGTCGTTCCAAAGGGTTGCCGCGCCACGGAGGCTCTGTTCTGAACCATCTTCCTACCACACATTTTTCTGCCATGTTCTTTGAGGAAGCGGCAGAAAAATGTGTGGCAGAAAGATCTGAGTTCGTGCCGGTCTGCGGCCTGATCGTCATCCGCAAACTTTCGGATATTGATTCTGCACAGCCCCTAAAGACAATCGTAACACCTCACGCGAAGTCGCCCTTGGTGATGCGGAGCACTTCGTCGAGCGTGGTCGTGCCGTCGAGGACTCGGGCGTAGCCGTTCATGCGGAGCGTCATCATGCCTTGCTTGAGAGCGTAGTCGCGGATCTCGGCCGAGCTGGCGCGTTGGATGCACAGACGACCGATCTCGTGGTCGGTACGCAATAGCTCAAAGATCGCGCGGCGGCCGGAATAGCCCGTGCCGCGACATTCCCGACAGCCGACGGGCTTCCACAATTTTTCAGGCAGCGGACGCGGGAAGTCGGAGGGGAATTCGTCGGGGTCGTGAACGTAATGCTCCTTGCAATGCTTGCAGAGGACGCGGATGAGGCGTTGAGCCAGCACTCCTTCCACGGTACTGGCGACGAGGTACGGTTCGACGCCCATGTCGATCAGACGGGCAAACGCACTCGGGGCGTCGTTCGTGTGCAGCGTGCTGAACACGAGATGGCCCGTCAGCGACGACTGGATCGCCGCGTCCGCCGTTTCGCCATCGCGGATTTCTCCGATCAGGATGATGTCCGGGTCGTGACGCAGGATGCTGCGCAACGCGGCGGCGAACGTCAGGCCGACCTTCGCGTGAACCTGAATCTGGCTGATGCCGGGATTCTGATACTCGACCGGGTCTTCCACCGTGATGATTTTGATGGTCGGGTCTTTGATCTCGTTGAGAGCGCTGTACAGCGTCGAGGTCTTGCCGCTGCCGGTCGGTCCCGTGACCAGCACGATCCCGTGTGGCATCGAAATCAAGTCGTAAAACGTCTTCGCCATGCCGGCGTCCATCCCGACGTTCTTGAGGTTGAAGACCATGCGGCCCTTGTCGAGCAATCGCAGCACGACCCCCTCGCCATGCACCATCGGGATGATCGAGACGCGCACGTCGATCTCGCGACCGGAGATCTTCAGCTTGATGCGACCGTCCTGCGGAACCCGTTTCTCGGCGATGTTCAACTTCGACATGATCTTCAAGCGCGTGACGATCGCCGCATAGAAGTGCGCGATCGACTCGGGGACCGGCTGGACTCGCAACAGGCCGTCCACGCGGTAGCGGATGATCAGGCCATGTTCCTGCGGCTCGATGTGAACGTCGCTCGACTGCTGTTCGAGGGCCTCCATCAGCAACTCGTTCACGAGCTTGATGACGGAGGCGTTCTCAGCCTGAGACGCGAGGTCCGCATCATCACCCGAGACATCGCTAAGCAGTTCCACTCCGTCGGCCGTCCGCTGCGCGACCAGCTCATTCAGCGTGTCGCCGCCGACGCCGAGATGCTCCTTGATGAGCTCGACCACATCCAACCGACGGGCCAGCACCGGGATGAGGTGAAAGCCGCTGACCGACTCCAACTCTTCCATCGCCTCCAGGTTGAACGGGTCGCACGTCGCAACGACTACGCTGCCATTGCTGCGAGTAATCGGCAGGAGCGAGTGCCGGAAGACGGCTGTTGTGGGGAACTGCATCAACAGGTCGTGGTCGATCAGTTCCTGCTTGACCTCAATGAATGGCATCCCCAACTCGTCGGCAAACGCCTTGAGGACTTCGTCTTCGTTGACCAGTCCCAGTTCAACGAGCGCCCGATCGAGCCGCCGTCCCGCCACCTGCGGCAACGCAGCGTCGATCTGCTGCCGTGAAACCAGGCCGTGTCGAATCAAAGTCTGTGCGATGTCCATGAAGGATGGCGTCTCATTGCGGCGAGGGCGGGAGCGGCAACCGGATGGTTATCGCGAGTGTCCGGCATTCTCGCTGGAACCAGACAACCAGAGCAAGGCGGAGTACGATCCGGTGCAGGTTGATTTCAGAAATGAAGCTGTGTCAGGGAGCCATAAAGCGAGCGGCCCCAATACGAGTTCCGAGCGGGGCGGCGTCAGCCCCCTGGTTCTTGGGCGTCAGCCCGTTCTACTCGTTTGGATGCCAGCCATGCGACTCTATCAGTTCACCATGCCAAATTTTTGATGACGCGCTTCACCGGAGCTGAGATGATGAAACGGCACCTGTTGCTTCGCTCCGTCACTGTGATGGCTGCGATGTTGTTCGGAGGCTCCACAGTGGGCCTTCTCGCTCAAGCAACCGACAAGGTTGATGCCGCTCAAGGCCGAGTCGTCCTCCGCAGACTCAACCGCACCGAGTACCAGAAC
>JAYUFF010000723.1:0-1613 GCA_043738825.1 Schlesneria sp. | reverse complement strand
AGGGCCAGCGGCCACTAACTCGTTTGTCCTGTGAGGATTTGCAGGAGGATATCGTCGTTCCAGCCGCAACGGCGGCGGTTCATGGCGACGCTTTTTCCGTTGCCATTCTGTTTCAACAGTGACAGCGTCAGGCGATTCAGCCATGCAAAGTTTTCGCGCATGTGTTCGTCGCGGATGCGGGACTCGTCTTCGCGGTAGGTGATGTCGAGGCACCAGTGACACGTGTTTTCGATCGACCAGTGACTGCGGACGGCGTGTGCGAATCGCTTCACTCCCATTCCGAGGCTGCTGATGAAGCAGCGCATCTCGACCGTTTCTTTCCCATTGCGAAGGCAGATCAACATCACCGCGCCGATTGTCTTCAATCCCTTCCAGCGGTCGAAGCCCGGCAGGGTCTTGGGGGCTGGCATTTGCAGGACGATCCGCGTTTCGGTTCGGCCATGTCCGGTTTCGTTCGTGATGTGTCGCCGCGCCCCCGCGTTCGCAACGGGGTGTTCCAGTTGCTCGTCGATCTCTTCGGTGACGGCCTGGTACAGCGTGTCTTGATTCCCCTTCAGTGCCAGCAGGTAGTCCGCCCCGCCCTCGACGATGTCCTTCGCGATGGCTGTCTGGGTTCCCATCGCGTCGATCGTGATGATCGCTCCCCGGATGTCGACCAGCTTCAAAAGCTCGGGAATCGCCGTGATTTCATTGGATTTCTCGCCGGTCGCGACCTGTCCCAGCGTCAGGCCGAAGTCCGTTGCCCAGACACTGACCGAATGCAGGGCTCCCAGACCATTGGCCCGGTCGTGACTGCGTCGCAACGTTTTGCCGTCGATGGCGAGAACCGGCTGATCGATCCCGGTGACCGCCGCCGCCTGCTCACGCAGCGACGTCAACCAGCTCGCAAAGGCGGCTTGAAACGCGGCCGGGTGAAGTGCCGACAGAACGCGCCGAAAGACGTCCTTCTGAGGAATCCCATTGGGCAACGGCAACAGCGTCAACAGCAGAGCCTCCTTCAGCGCGGCCCACTCGGCAATCGCTGTCGGTCCGCCTGCCCCCGCCAGCACGGCCATGATCGAGATCACCACCACGCTCACAAGCGGGTGTCGACGATTGACGGCCGATCGCGGATCCTCCAACTCCTGAAAGTGCCGCACGATCTGGTCGACACCAACCCGGACCGTCTCTGCCTCCAACACGGCGATGCCCATCGTTCGTCCTCCCGGAGTGACTCATCACCGAACCCCAAGAAGAATGATGTACCCGAACAGACCCCAAGGCGCAAACACCCGGTTTTCCCAGGACACCGCAGAGTGCGCGCTGGCCCTGGCTGACGTAGTTCTCCAGCGATCCCTGCACGAACTTGATTCGCTAATCGGTTTGGGCAACGTGAACGCCGATATTCGTCGGCTCATGAACTTTCTCACGATTCAACGCGAACGCCAGCGAGCGGGGTTGAAACAATCTCATCAAACACTGCACTACGTCTTCACTGGAAACCCTGGCACAGGTAAGACGACGGTTGCTCGGATTCTCGCGGGAATCTTCTACGGTTATGGAATCCTCAAGACGCCGAAACTGGTCGAATGCGACCGTGGGCGATTGGTTGGGGGATACGTTGGACAGACTGC
>JAYUFF010000722.1:0-4344 GCA_043738825.1 Schlesneria sp. | reverse complement strand
AGCAACAAGCCAGCCAGAACCTGATCATTTTGGAGGCGTGCGACCGCCGCCGCCCGCATCGTGTTGACATCGTGCGAAACGACGATGAATCCCTCTCGCGCCGCGAACTCCAGAACGCTCATGTCGGAAGCCTTCGCGAGTCCGACTTCTCGCAGTCGTGTCATCACGAGGGTTGGCTCGCGACGCAGCACGCCCAGAACGATCTGGTCCATCAAGTCGTTGTCCACCAGAAAGCGCGGGCTGCTCATGCGGGCTCCTCGACCGCCGCATGACGCATGGCTCGGAGACGCGTGACGACGGGACTGGGACTGCGTTCGCTAGATCGTCGCAAGTCCGCCCAGAGTTGGGTCTGTTGAGCCAAGTACCGATCCACCGCTTCTTGATTGGCCAAGTAGCATGTGATCGCGCCGTAAACTTCCTCCAGCGTGAGCACCGGGTACTGAAGTTGAATGGCCTCCGGGGTCAGTCCATCTTGAAACGCGATGACGATGGAATCCAGTGAGACATCCGCGTCACCAACACGGAAGGCCCCGTTGTCTTCGCGGACATAATGTTGTTGCATCACAGTCAGAGACTCCTGTTCAAACCACTCGCCGAACGCGGTCACGATGGCATTGAGCCTACGAATTCTCCATCACGCAAGCAACAGCGGTTTGACCCGCACCAGGGCCAATCGCCTTTTTCAAAGTAGGGTGGGACCAGCTCGCTTCGAGCGCCGGCCCACCGTCGTGAAACACCGAGAACTGCTGGTGGGCCGGCGCGGCGAAGCACCGCTGGTCCCACCCTACATACTGCCCAGCTTCAAAAAGGCGATGGCCCTAACCCCGCACAGCGACGGTGTGGGTTCGAGAAGCCGCCCAAAGCATTACCGAGGCCGATCCCGGATGATTCATGGCCCGTAGCTGAGTTCGCAAGAACTCAGTTCGTGGGGTGAGTTGGGCTGAGTTCTTGCGAACTCAGCTACGGGCAGGCCGCACCAACCTCGTCGCCGCCATTCGCGAGTATCTCCGCAAATGCTCCGGGAAGTCCTGACGAAGGCGGTGTGGCTGAGGGCCGAGTGTCATCGCTCGCCCCCGGCCGTCGAGGGAACACACTCTGTCTGCCACCTGCTGTGGGCGGTCGATGATGCCCGACACCAGCCACCCCGCCGCACTCCAGTGGGGAAGCATCACCCGGCGGGTGGTCGGGTTCGAGGGTGCCATCATGCGGTCCGCCACGTCCCCAGTAGCTCGATCAAAAAACGCCGTCCTTCGTGATCCAAGTCACCATCAAGCGAGAACGTCATACTCCTCACGCGAATTTGCCCAATGGGAACATCAAGCGGATGGTCGAGGTGCTTCGGGTAGATGAGTACGGCCTCACGACAATTTTTGAGGGTCGCATAGGTCACGGCCTGATTGATATCAGCCTGCGACGGCCTCTCAGGAATCTTGTATTTGGTGTCAACGACGCACAGCGGCCGCATGGTCGCTGTGTCGTAGATCACAATGTCGATTATGAATTTCAGGTCGCCAGTATCACCGACCAGAACTCGCTGTTGCGGCTGGCATGTGTACTTCGCGTCGATGTTTGCACTGAGCCATTCGGCAACAAACAGCTCGAAGAGATGGCTCATGTTCACAACAAACGGCAACATCTGGTGTTGCCCGATCTCGTGAGACGGCCCAAGGTTTTCGAGAATTAAACGGCACAAGGCATGGATTGGGCGATAGTCTTCGTTGAGCCGGTGATACCTCCGCAAGACGCAGTCGTGTGACGCTGTCGGTATCAGGCTCACAACCGAAAGCATGGTTCGCAGAACCTTGCGAACACTTTGCAGCACCGGCTCGCCACAGAGTCCAGTTCGCATGGCACGCCACAACGTCCAAGCCAGAATCTGGTTCTCCTTGAGGTCTGCCGTGTGTTCGTCGAAATCGCAATCAACTTCAACCATCCAAGGCCGTCTGAGTTGGCTTTCCAGATCAACCCGACCGCGAACAACGGGCGAACGGTCAGAGATGCTCACGTACTCGCGATGCAGTCCCTTACGAATCCGATCCGAAGCGCGGCTGGCGACAATGCTGACGAGACGCTCAAAGAAGCCCTCCAACGACTCGCAGTCGATCAACCCTTGCAAGAATTGAATGCTTCGCAGCCGATAGGCGTAGTCGAGCATTCCGAACAGATTACGCAACGTGACCCGAGGCTGAATGCGAAGTCCGAACTCTGGCGTGATCGGAAGGTGGCCGACCCAACCTTGAGACGACAATCTCCACTGCCCTTTGGTGATTGGCGAGGGAAATTCGACAAGCACCTTTTTCTGGTACTGACGCCAGAGGGCTTCACCTTCAGCGTTAGAGATTTCATCCGCCGAAAACGTGGCCGGTTTGTACTCGGTCAGTGAAAGGGTGCGAGGCATCATGACACAAGGCTGCCTCTAACTTGGTCCCAACGCAGGTCGTCCAGCTTTCCTTCCTGATCGAAGAAGACTTCTTCGAGATACGGTTCAATTTCCATCCGCCAGATATCTTCGAGTTGGTCGCGGATGTCGCTTCTCAGGAAGAACGAGATTCCGACTTCGTAGTGACGGTCACCAATTTGGCGATTGACTCGCTGGAGCAGTTCGATCAGTGGCGTTGAGTCAAAACCAGTTGTTCGGTGGTACTGTCGGAGGATGTCGTAGTCGGGATGCAACGCGAGAAATGCAAACCGCCGACGAAGCGCGTGATCGACCAATGCAATCGAACGATCGGCTGTGTTCATCGTTCCCAAGATGCGGACATTCGATGGAATCTGGAACTTGCCACCGGCTGCGAGCGGGATTTCTCGATCGCGGTATTCGAGCAGATACATCAACTCGCCGAACACTCGCGACAGATTGGCTCGGTTGATCTCGTCAACAATCAAGACGCAGCGACCCTTGCATTGCTCGGCGCGGCGGCAGAAGTCGATGAAGCGACCGGGCAACACCGCATATTCGAGATGACCGTCAGGCCGCGTCGTTGGGCGAATGCCTTGAACGAACTCTTCGTAGGAGTAAGCCGGGTGGAATTGAAGGATCTCGTAAAAGCCTTCGTCGCGGTCTGACAGATGTCTTGCCAGGCGTTCCGCAACAAACGTCTTTCCGGTTCCGGGCGGACCGTAAAGCACAGCTTGCTGCTTGCGTTCAATCGCCTTGATCCATCGTGCCAACGTCTCCACGGTGAAGTTCGTCTCCCGCGAACACGCGGCAAGGTCATACTCCGGCCTCGGTGTCGCACTGGCTACCCCGATGTCGCTCAGCGGGGGAAGAACCGATTCAACGGTGTCGTTGGCGGCGCCATTTTGTAGTTTTGCTGTTGCGCGTTGCTTGCGTTGTTCCCTGGCATGTTTGTTCCACTTCTTGGCAATCCGTTGCGCTTCATCAATGGTCAGATCTGTTTGCTCGCCAATCTCCGTCAGCTTCCAGATTCCGGATTTCGGACAAACGATCAACCCCTCATAAGTCAGATACAGTTTTGCCCAATTGATTTGATTGTAAAACCGAGTTTGCCCTGATTTGAGGAGTGTGGTTCGTTCAGCATTAGTGACACCGCACGAACGCGCAATGATTTCTTCGACTTGCTTCGCGGTACCCAAACCGCCCAATTCTCGAAGTGCGTCTAAGACTGGCCCAAGCCACCGCACGACCTCAGCTATCTTGCGTGGTTGTTCTTCTGCCTCTGCCTCAACTATGTCGCTGGCAGCGTCATCTTGTTGCTGACCGGATGCGCGTTGTTTGCGTAATTCCGCGTGATGCTTGATCCACTTTTTGGCGATGGCCCGTGCGTCAGCAATTGAGAGTTTCGTTTGTTGGCCACTCTCCGTGAGTGTCCAAACGCCGCGCTTTGTGCAAACAATCAGTCCCTCGTAAATGAGATACTGTCTTCCCCAAGCGACCTGATTCGAGAACTGAGACTGCCCGGATTTTTCGTTGAGTATTTGCCGTTGAGCATCTGTAACGCCGTGAGTGCGCGCGATGATGTCTTCGACCTGCTTCGGCGTACCTGTACCGCCCAATTCTCTCAACGCATCCAGGATCGGTCCCATCCAGCGTTTGAACTCTGCCTGCTTGCGTGGTTGTTCTTTTGCCATGCCGTACAGTCTAGGACTGGAGCGGAGAGCGTTCAATCAACACGATCCATCGCCGGGTGCGAGTGCCACGGTCACAGAGCTTCGACGTGGCCGTGCCGTGGTACGAGAGGCGGGAATGACTCGTGAAGCGGCCCTTGGAAAGAACACGGCCATGTCGAAGCGGCTGTGTTTTCTGTCAAGCGTTTTTTTGTCATTTGTGTTTCCGCGGGGTTGGTGTTGTGTGTGCGGTCTGGTGTGTTGTCGGTGTGTCGG
>JAYUFF010000721.1:0-4347 GCA_043738825.1 Schlesneria sp. | reverse complement strand
TTCGACGTGGCCGTGCGAGGACGTGAAGGCTGTTTCCCAATTTCACGGCCACGTCGAAGCTCCGTGACCGTGGCACCCAACCCCTCAGTTTCAACAAGGCGATGGCCCCGTCGTAGCCGGCAGAACGCGTAGCGGTTCGCTGCCGTTGCTCGTCGTGACTATACTCCGCGTCCCAAACGCCTCCTCTCATGACAAGGTTGCCCGATGCCGCGCGTTGGTTTGTTTGTTCCCTGCTACGTCGATCAGCTTTACCCGCAGGTCGCGATGGCGACATTGGAGTTGCTCGAACGCTACGGCTGCGAGGTCGAGTTCCCTCCCGCGCAGACCTGCTGTGGTCAGCCGATGGCCAACACCGGCTGCACCGACGACGCGAAGCCGCTCGCCGAAAAGTTCCTGTCGATCTTCAAGGACTACGAGTACGTCGTCTGTCCGTCGGGAAGCTGCACCGCGATGGTGACGCATCACTACGAGGAACTGCTCCACGGCAACCCGGCTTACGAATCGCTCCGCAAGAAGACGTTTGAACTCTGCGAGTTCCTCGTCGATGTCCTGAAGATCGAGAAGGTCGAGGGGAGTTTTCCCTACAAGGTTGGCCTGCACAACAGTTGCCACGGCTTGCGCGAACTGCGTCTCGGTTCAGGGAGCGAGCGCATGGTCCCGGCCTTCAACAAGGCGGGCCAACTCCTCTCCGGCCTCGACGGAATCCAACTCGTGGAACTCAAGCGCCCCGATGAATGCTGCGGCTTCGGCGGCACGTTCGCGGTCGCCGAAGAAGCGGTCTCCTGCATGATGGGCCTCGACCGCATCCACGATCACGAACAGGCCGGAGCCGAAGTCATGACGGCCGGAGACATGTCCTGCCTCATGCACATGTACGGCCTCATCCACCGACAAAAGAAGCCGATCCAAGTCATGCACGTCGCGGAAATCTTGGCGGGACGGCAACCGCGTTGATGTGAATCATCGAGCGTTGTCGTCAGTCAAGCACGACCAGTACGATGAAGTAAATCTCAGTTGAAGGAGAAGACGCCATGTCCGCCATCGTGATGACAAAATCCGGTTTGCTTACTGCTGAAGAGTTCTTCCTGCGCGACGACTTCGACAGCCAAACTGAGCTAGTCAAAGGAGAGGTGATTCAAATGCCACCAGCCGATTCCTATCACGGAACGATTTGTGTCAATATCGCGGTGTTGCTCAAGCAACATGCGAAGCAGCGCGACTTGGGACACGTTTTTTCGAACGATGGCACCGTCATCACGGAACGCAGCCCCGACTCCGTGCGAGGTGCCGATGTCGGCTATGTCAGCTACACCAAGATTCCCAAAGGCCAGTACCCGCGGGGGCCGCTCTCGATTCCGCCCGACTTGATTGTCGAAGTGCGTTCTCCCTCTGACCGTTGGGTGGGCATCCAACGCAAGGTTTTGGAATACCTCGACGCGGGCGTGACCGTCGTGTGCGTCGTCGATCCGACCACCGAGACAGCCCGCATCTGCCGCTCCGACCGCGACGAAGAGCAACTCAAGAACGGAGACCTCGTCCGCTTCGAGGATGTTCTGCCGGGGTTCTCCGTCCCGCTGAAGCAACTGTTTGAGTGACACTCTCTCTGCCGAGCCTGCCGCATGTCCAGCACTGCCACCGCCCATCACGAGCATCCCGAGAACGCGACCCTCTTCGTCGCGAACGATTCCCGCGCGCACTGGCACGATCAGTCGTTGTGGTTTGTCCGCTCGAAGCGGGACAAGGCGGCGGCGACTTTGCCCGAGTGGGAGGAGTTGCGGGTGCGGGCTTCGCAGATCAAGCAGCACACGATGTCGCGGCTGGGCGATTACCTCGAAGAGTTCGAGCGGAACGCCACGAAAATGGGGGCCGTCGTCCACTGGGCGCGGACGCCGGCCGAGCACAATCAGATCGTGCTGTCGATCATCCAGCAGCACGCTGGCAAGAAGATCGTGAAGAGCAAGTCGATGCTCACCGAGGAATGTCATCTCAACCCGTTCCTCGAACGGAACGGGATCGAAGTGACCGACACGGACCTCGGCGAATGGATCGTGCAGTTGCTCGGGCAGCCGCCGTCGCACATCGTCATGCCGGCGATCCACATCAAGCGGGAAGAGATCGGTGAGCTGTTCCACAAGCACATCGGGACCGAGAAGGGTGCGACCGACCCGCCGTATCTCGTCAACGCGGCGCGGGGCGAGTTGCGTCGCAAGTTTCTGGAGGCGGACATCGGCATCACCGGCGTGAACTTCGCCATCGCCGAGACGGGCGGCTTCGTCGTCTGCACCAACGAAGGGAACGCGGATCTCGGCGTGAGTCTCCCCAAAGTTCACATCGCCTGCATGGGGATCGAGAAGCTCATCCCGCGCGCCGCCGATCTGGGGGTCTTCCTGCGACTGCTCGCTCGGTCGGCGACGGGCCAGCCGATCACCACGTACTCGTCACACTTTCACGGCCCGCGCGAAGGGGGTGAGCTGCACATCGTCCTCGTCGATGATGGCCGCAGCGATATTCTCGGCTCGCCCGAGTTCCGGCGTTCGCTGAACTGCATCCGTTGCGGCGCGTGCATGAACACCTGCCCCGTCTATCGGCGCAGCGGAGGCCACAGCTACGAGACGACCGTACCGGGACCAATCGGTTCGATCCTCGCTCCGTCGCGAGATGCGAAGACTCACAAGAGTTTGCCGTTCGCGTGCAGCCTGTGCGGCTCGTGCAGCGATGTCTGCCCGGTGAAGATCGACCTGCACACGCAGCTTCTCACCTGGCGTCGTGAGATCGCTGTGAGGGGCCTGCTGCCGTGGCGAAAACGGCTCAGCATGAAATTCGCGAGAGTTCTGCTTGGCAACACATGGCTCTTCACGACGGCGGGTCGCATTGGCCGTTGGGTCTTCCCGAAGCTACCGCGATTCATGATCTACAACGGCCTCAACGCGTGGGGCAAGCAACGCGATTTGCCTCCCATGCCCAAGCACAGCTTCCGCGAACTTTATCGTCAGCGAAAGCGTTCCTAGTGCTTTGTCACACCTAAGAATTGGGGTTGTTGTCGTAGCCACGTTCGCCAGAACGTGGGCGAGACGCTGGATTGCCCCCCACGCTCTGGCGAGCGTGGCTACCCCAAGATCAAGCGGTGACAAAGCACTAGGCCCTCGTCGCACGAGCCGCTTTCGTTCTCGCCGCCGGTTTCGTACAAGACTGCCCGTGAGTTCGCGCTGTTGGAGCGACAAACCGGTCCAGCCAATCATGGCGACAGCGCAATCGCAAATCCCAAGCGAGTCAGTCCAAACGCAGGATGTCCTCCGTTTGAGGTTTACGAATTTAGCGTTTGGAATTCATTGGGGGTTTGGTGCTTGAGTTTTGAGATTTCATAAGGGTGGGGCGGCGAATGGCATTGTTGAGTTTTCGGGACGTGACGTTTGGGTTTGTCAGCCCTCCTTTGTTGGACCATGTCAATCTTCAGATCGAGCGGGGCGAGCGAGTTGGCTTGCTCGGCCGCAACGGGACCGGCAAGTCCACGCTGATGAAGCTGATTGTGGGCGAGATCGCTCCCGATTCAGGTCAAGTCGAGCGGCAGGCCGGGACGCGCGTCGCGCGACTCGTGCAGGATGTGCCGGTCGGACGAACGGGTACGATTTTCGACGAGGTGGCCGCCGGGTTGGGTGAGATCGGCGAGGCCGTCGCCGCCAACTTTCGCCTCCATCATCCTGACGCCAACCACACCGAAACCGAACGCGAATCGTTGACGCTGCTGTCCGATTCTTCGGGTTCCGAGGCCGTGTGGCAGGGCGAACACCGCGTCGATGTCATCCTCGAACGGATGCAACTCGATCCGCTCGCGCTGTTCGATTCGCTCTCGTCGGGGATGAAGCGTCGCGTGTTGCTGGCGAAGGCGTTGGTCCTCGACCCCGACGTGCTGTTGCTCGATGAGCCGACCAACCATCTCGACATCGATGCCATCCGGTGGCTGGAGGAGTTTCTGTCGCGCTACTCGGGGACGCTGATCTTCATCACGCACGACCGCGTCTTCTTGCAGCGACTCGCCAGACGAATCGTCGAGTTGGATCGAGGCCGCCTGTTCGACTGGCCCTGCGACTACGCCACGTTCCTGGTGCGGAAGGAGGCGGCCCTCGCGGCCGAGGAAACGCAGCAGGCTCTCTTCGACAAGAAGCTCGCTCTGGAAGAGGTCTGGATTCGGAAGGGGATCAAAGCGCGCAACGTGCGGAACCAGGGGCGAGTCCGTGCGCTCAAGAAATTGCGTGAGGAGCGGGCGGCTCGACGCGAACGAATCGGCTCCGTGAAGGTCGAGCTTCAGGACACGGAACGCTCGGGCAGCCTGGTCGCCGATGCGAAGAA
>JAYUFF010000720.1:0-1618 GCA_043738825.1 Schlesneria sp. | reverse complement strand
GTTGCGACACGTCACGCGCGGGGTTGAACGCCGTTCGTCGTTGGCAACTTGCGCACGGAGCAAACTCCACACGGAAGCGGGGATTGGATCGCTTCCGTTCGGCTCTCGACTCTCGACACTGATCTCTCGACTCTTTTCCAGCACCGCCAGCGCCTCGGCGGCCGTCCCGTGATCGCAGACGGTTGGGCCCGAAGCGATCACGTCGAGCGGATCGCCGATCACGTCGGAGATGATGAGGGCCATCATCCGTCCCGCGCGGGCGGCTCGCAGCAGTCCGCCGCCTTTGATGCGCGACAGCCGCTTGCGCACGGCATTCAATTCGTGAATCGTGGCCCCGGCGCGACTGAGATGCCTCGTCACGGCCAGCTTGTCGGCGAGACTGATGCCGTCGATCGGCAGCGGCAACAGTGCGCTGCCTCCGCCCGAGATCAGTACTAGGCAGAGATCGTCCTCGCGCAGTGACTCAACGAGTTCCAGAATCCGCTGGCTGCCGAAGACGCCCGCTTCGGTCGGTTCGTTCAGTCCGGCCGGTCGAGCCGCGTGGAGATGGATGCGGCGCAAAGGTCGCACGCAATCGGCGGGGACGTTGATCCAGCCCTCGACCTTCGCATCGAGCAGTTCCTCGCCGAGTGCCTCTTCCAAACCCAAGGCCATCCCCGCGCCGGCCTTTCCCGTGCCGACGACGATCAGGCGGCCAAACGAGGCCAAATCGAAGGGTTCATCGCAGACTTCGAGCGTGGATTCATCGCGCTTCACCACCGCGCGGACCAGTCGAGTGGAGTCAACGGCGGCCACTCCGGCCTTCCAGACTGTTTCGGCGTCACTGCGCGGAGACATGCTTCGAGAAACTCCAAATCTCAAGAACCAAACGAATCTCAAATCTCAAAGGAAGAAATCTCAAACGACTAACTCGTGCGGTCCTCGCTGGGCCGCGTGGAGCAGAGTGTTTGAGATTTTGCCGCCTTGAGGTGTTGAGATTCGTTTGGTTCTTGGTTCTTGAGATTTCGCGCAGCACCGGTCGCTCACGCGCCGGGTCGCAGCCGCATATAGGTGGAGATGATTTCGTAGAGGTCGGATGACACCTGCACTTCGTCGTCGGCGAAGTCATCCAACCAGGTGCGGTTCCACCGCGTGGCGTCTCGCAGGGCGCGGGAGATGTCTCCCAAGCGGACGGTCACTTGCTCGGCCGTGGCCGTGGCAGCGGTCTCGTCACCAGTAAACAGTCGCAGGCGGTGTCGCATCATTCATCCTTGAGTCGAGGCGACAAAGTTCAGTCCAATCGCTCGTCAAGACGACAAGCCACCGCGCACTCCACGCGGCACGATCAAGATCGGCAGCGACCGCCGTGAGGCTTGATGAAATGTGACGAAAAAAACGATGAGGACTCGAAACGGACCTGTGCCAGCGAAGACACTCGCGCGGAGTCTGCGCAGGTTATCGCGAGTTGATCTCCCTCCATCGGCAACGATGGCCGATCGAACACCGCCTGCGGCAGAGGTTGCCGTAGACCCAGGGCGATCGCCTTGTTGAATCTGGGCGATTGGGTGCCACGGTCACGGAGCTTCGACGTGGCCGTGAGAATGCGATTGGGTGTCACGGTCACGGAGCTTCGACGTGG
>JAYUFF010000719.1:0-1619 GCA_043738825.1 Schlesneria sp. | reverse complement strand
CGGCATCTGCTGAGTCCGCGAATCGGCGATCCAATTCTTCCAACAAGCCCGCGTCATCGACGGACAATCCGAATCTGTCGTTGGGAAACGATTCCAACAACTGGGCGACCAACTGGAAGCGATCGTCTTCCGGAAGACTCAGTGCGGCTTCCAAGATTTCTTCGGCCTGTGTCATGTCGTCGTCCTCCAACTTCTGAAGTGCGATGGGCGAGTGACCGGATCTTACGATCACGGCAGCCATCTTGCTGCGTTCTTCAGTCCGCGTCAAATCTCGCCCCGAGTCACCATTCGATCTGACTTTGTATCGGATGCGTGTGCATGTCGGCTCGCTGTTCGATGGGCCAGGCGCGGAGTTCATCGACGAGTTTCACGAGGCCGTTCACGGCGGCCTCGAAAATGATCTTCCCTTTCTCGGCGGTCCCCTTCGTGGCGTCGCCGTGGACGCCGGTCTTGGTCCAGCGGCCCCAGTAGTCGTTGAACCTTACAAAATAATTCATCGTGCTGTCGCTGCTGACGAACTCGCCCATCCGGTCGTTGTCCTCGACCGCCTTGTCCATCTGCACACGATCGCCCGCGAGGTGCAGATAGAGCGACGTTTCAAACTCGTCGGCGTGCGCGATCACCTTCGATTCGCGCACCTTCTGGAACTCTTCCATCAGGAACCAGAAGTAGGTCGTGGCGAAGCAAAGCGACTTCGTTTCGAGCACCGTCTTCCGCGCGATCAGGTCGATCAGAGGTGAGTTCGAGCCGTGGCCGTTGACGATCAGGATCTTTTCAAATCCGTGGTACGCGACGCTCTTGGTGATGTTCAGCCCGAAGTTGATGAAGACATCCGGCTCGATATGGATCGTGCCGGGGAAGTCGATGTGGTGGCGGTTCAGTCCGTACGAGATCGGCGGCAGCACGAGCACCTTGTCCGGGATGCGACGCCCGACCTCGTGACAGACCTCCTCACACAGAAAGACATCCACGTCGATCGGCAGGTGATGCCCGTGCTGCTCGGTCGAACCGGTCGGCAGAATAATGAGCTTCTGCATCCCGATCGCATCGTTCATCTCGGGCCATGTCAGTCGGTTGTAGCGGTACTCGGTCGCGGCCTTCGTCATGGTACGTTTCCTTTTGTTCGGTGGTTTTCGCCTACTCGGCCCTATCCGCGCAACATCGGCCACGGCTGTTCGCGGCCCACGCAGAGGATGAACTGTCCCTGACGGACTCGCGCCGCCCACGCCTGGCCGACGACGAGGCCATCAACTCCCGCGCGGACGGGCCAGGCCGGTTCGTCGATGCGGGCGAAGTCGTGCAGGCGGCCGACGACATCTCCCTTCTTGACGCGAACTCCGCAAGGGAGGACTTCTTCGTAATGACCGGCGAACGGCGCGGGGACGTAGCACTCGAAATCGACGATCGCGGCGCATCTCTGTGTTCCGTCGGCGTGATGCGCGATCGGTTCGATCTTGCCCGCAAGTTGGCCGTGGTTGATGGCCGCGGCGAGGACGCCCTGTCGGCCATACGTCACGCCCTTGCGCAGCACGGCCTCACCCCAACCGAGTTCCGTTCCCACCGTGATCTTGCCGAGCCGTTCGGCTTCGCTCGTCAAGAGGCCCGGTGTGTTGTTCTGG
>JAYUFF010000718.1:0-4358 GCA_043738825.1 Schlesneria sp. | reverse complement strand
TGAGCGAGGGCGGACGCTCCACGGTCTGGTCGATTTCAGATCGCCATCGTTCAAAGAGTCCGCCCTCGCTCACGCTGCGGGTGGCTTTCAGAACTCTTTGAACTTGATCATGCCCAGCCCCTAAGCAGACCGAGACTGACTGGGACAACCAGCCACTTCGCGCAGCCAACCGGTATCGCCGACAATGCACGTGGCGTCCCATTGTTCGATGCCAGCCTTGTGGACCGCCTGTCGCAGTTGATCCTCACTGCGTGTGACCAGCACTTCGTCCGGCGCGTCATCGTCGAACGACGCATAGTACGAATTGGCCAATGCGGGATGGTGCTGCCAATCGCTCGCACCGATCTGAGCGGCGAACGAGTTTCGCTGTGTTTGGTTGGCGTCATAAAAATCGATCACGACCAGTACGTCAGATGACATTGACACTCCTTCTCGTGGTGGCTTGGGGGAAAGCAGTCGGGGGAGTCAAACACTCTTCAGCCACGTTCGGATCGACCCGCTCTTCGAGGGAATTCCCAAGGCGGGTTCGAGACCTGACGGATCAAGTTTTTCTACGTGAAATCAATGCACTCGGCGGGAGCTTCAAGCAGATGCTGGCACAGTGTCAAGAAAATGAAACACAGCCAAGTTGGAAAGACGGAGAGCCTCCCCGATCACTCGGGGAGGCTCTCCATCGACTCTCGACCACTTCATCAACAGCAAACGCGAGCCGCCGAGTACTCCCGGCGGGGCAAAGGGCCACTAAACCCGGCGAAGTTTCCCCCGCCACCCGCGAAAATCAAATCACTCCTGCCACGAAAATCACCACGGCAGCGTCGTCCTATGAGGAACGAGGAACAAGAACGCCATGCGACATCAATCTCCGAATAACCGGGGCACAGGATAAAAGGCCATGTCGCAGTCGTCCAGCGCCAGCGCTGGTGTTTTTGAAATAATGTTGTCACTGAACGAGTCGTCGATTCCAGCAGGGCCGCAGGGGCGGGAGCCTTATCTACAGTGCCATCGCCTTTTTCAAATGGGGGTGCCACGGTCACGAAGCTTCGACGTGGCTGTGCGAGGACGTGAAGGCTGATTCTCAATCTCACGGCCACGTCGAAGCTTCGTGACCGTGGCACCCAGTATTCCAGATTCAACAAAACGATGGCCCTGGCCTTCCTAACATCTCGCTACTCGGCTCTGCGAGCCACGGCTACAATCCGGTCCCACCATCGGAGCCACCATGCTGACGCCCGCCCTGCAAAATTGCCGACTGCTCAAAGCCGCCCGCCGCGAGACAACCGATACGACTCCCGTCTGGATCATGCGCCAGGCCGGGAGGTATCTGCCCGAGTACATGGCCGTCCGCTCGAAGGTGACGTTCATCGAACTCTGCAAGCAGCCGGAGTTGGCTGCGCAGGTGACGCTCGACGCGCAGAGAATTCTCGGCGTGGACGCGGCCATTCTGTTCGCGGACCTGCTCCCGATGCTGGAGCCGATGGGGATCGACCTCGAATACGCGAAGGGCGAAGGCCCCGTGATCCACAACCCGATTCGAGACGCTTCGCATGTTGATCGGTTTCGCGAACTGGAGGAGGTCGGCTCGCTGAGCTTTGTGTTCGACGCCGTGAAGCTGATTCGACGCGACCTTCCGACGGACATTCCGTTGCTGGGTTTCGCCGGCGCGCCGTTCACCTTGGCGTCGTATGTCATCGAAGGGGGCGGCTCGAAGAATTACCTGGCCACCAAAAGTCTGATGTACCGCGACGAGGGAGCGTGGACGACACTGGTGCAGCGTTTGTCGCGCAGCCTGATCCGCTACATCAACGCTCAGATCGATGCAGGTTGTCAGGCCGTGCAGCTCTTCGACAGTTGGGCCGGTTGTCTGTCGCCCGCCGACTACCGCCGCTATGCGATGCCGTTCACGAAGCAGGTCATCGACGGCATCCGCCCCGGCACGCCGGTCATCAACTTTCTGACGGGCAATCCGGCGCTGTTGCCGCTCTTGCGTGAAGCCGGTGGCCACGTGTTCGGTCTCGATTGGCGAGTCGATTTCGCGGAGGGTTGGAAGACCGTTGGATACGACGTTGGCGTCCAGGGCAATCTCGATCCGGTGTCACTCATGGCGGATCTGCCGACGCTGCGAGCGCGAACCAAAGCCATTCTCGATGCGGCAGGAGGCCGCCCCGGCCACATCTTCAACCTCGGTCACGGCGTCTTCCCCGAAGTTCCTCCCGAAAACGTGAAGGCCCTCGTCGAGATGGTCCACGAGATGGGAATGCGTTGACGGGCAATCGCGCGCGGCGCAGCCGCCGTCGTCCCCTCGCCCCGGCCTTGCGGGGAGAGGGTTAGGGTGAGGGGGTCTTCTCTTCTCAGCGTCCTTCTCATCATGAGCATCGCCTCACCACCGCCGCCGACTCCGCAGCGCATCGCCATCATTGGCGGCGGCCTCGCCGGTTTGGCGGCGGCTCACCGATTGAGCGAACTCGCGCGGGAACGTGGAACCAACATTGCGGTCACACTCTTCGAGTGCGGCCCGCGCCTCGGTGGCGTCATCGGGACGGAACGAGTTGGCGGCTACCTGATCGACGCCGGTGCCGACTCGTTCCTCACGAACAAGCCTGCCGCCGTGAACCTCTGCCGACGACTTGGCATTGAGGATCGACTGATCTCCACGTCCGAGCAACATCGTGGCGCACTCGTGCTGCTTGACGGTCGGACTCAACCGGTCCCCGAAGGCTTCCAACTGATGAGTCCCACGGCCATCTGGCCGATGCTCGTCTCGCCGATCCTCTCGCCGTGGGGCAAGCTGAGAATGGCCCTTGAATACTTCGTACCACGCAAAGTGGCGAGCGGGGGACGTAAGCCCGCTGGTTCTGCATCAGTAGCGGGCAAAGAACCAGCGGGCTTACGCCCTCCGCTCGCCCTGCTCCAAGAGTCGAGCCTGCCCGACGAGAGCCTCGCCAGTTTTGTCCGCCGACGATTTGGGCGCGAGGCGTTGGAGCGACTCGTGCAACCCCTGGTCGGCGGCATCTACACGTCCGATCCCGAGAAGCTCAGCCTCGCCGCGACGATGCCCCGGTTTCTAGAGATGGAACGCGATCGCGGCAGCCTGCTGGCCGCGACGCTGTTCTCAACGGAAAAAACGGTCAGCCGACCGCCGACCTCCGACAGCCCTTCGTCGGGTTCTGTTCCTCCTCAGGCTGGCTCGGCCACGGACACGAAGTCGAGCGGTGCTCGTTACGGCCTGTTCGCGGGACTGGCCGGAGGAATGGAAGACCTGTTGTCCGCATTGCGATCGCGAGTGGAAGCAGCGTGCGAGGTGCGACTGAACGCACCGGTTGCTCGCATCAATCGTAAACAAGCATCTGGCGACGGCTACCGCATCGAACTCGCCGACGGGGTGTCGTACTCATTCGATGCCGTGCTCTTGACCGCGTCTGCCCATCGCGCGGCGAGTTTGCTGGGCGAACTCGATCCAGAACTTGCGGTTGCGCTGAACGAAATCGAATACGCATCGAGTGCCATTGTCGTGACCGGTCATCGACTGGCAGACATCGCTCATCCGCTGAATGCTTTCGGCCTGGTCATTCCGCAGCGAGAGCGCCGGAAAATACTCGCCGTGTCGTTTTCGAGCCGCAAGTTTCCCGATCGCGCTCCGTGTGGCTCGGTGCTGCTGCGGACATTCGTCGGTGGTGCGTTGCAGCCCGATTTGCTCAGCTTGTCCGATGAGGAACTCGTCTCACTCGTCCGATCCGAACTGGCGGAGATGCTCGGCGTGCGGGGTCAGCCTGACTTCGCACGAGTCTACCGCTACCCGCGCGCGATGCCGCAGTATCACGTCGGCCATTTGGATCGCGTCGCCCGCATTGAGGCTCTCACCGCGCGACACCCCGGCTTCGCACTGGCCGGTAACGCCTATCGAGGTGTCGGCATCCCCGATGTCATTGCGAGTGGCGAGGCTGCGGCAGAATCGATACTCGCATGAACGCAGTGCTCAACCCTCGGGCAGAGCCGGTGGTGGCGGAGTTGCCGGTTCAGCCGCTATGAACTCGACGGCAACGATTTGATCGTGGCCGGCAGCGTAGAGCGTGTTTTGCTCGGCGTTCAGCACGAATTTGTGCAGGTGCATCGGCACCTTGTCCTGGTGGACGACCTTGCCCGTCTGCGCATCGTAGAACGACACGAAGCCGCCGTTGTCGCCACCACCGCAGACGAACCAGTTGCCCTCGCGCGGAAAGGCGATCTGCTCGACGAGGCCCTTGAATTTCGTGTCCGAGATTTCGTGGACGCGCTTCCCAGCCTGCCACTCGAAGACCTCGATGCGCGAGGGACCGTCGAGATGGTCGATGTTGCCGATCGTCCCGATGCCGCCAACAGCG